>NZ_JALXKT010000008.1:0-77611 GCF_025144775.1 Brachybacterium sp. p3-SID957
GCCGTGACCCCCTCCGCCGCGGAGCAGGGCAGCGCCCCGGGCGTCGGCTCCGGCGGCACCGGCTCCGAGGCCCCGCCGCCTGCGGACCCCTCGCAGGACCGCTGGGGCCGGTTGGTGCAGGACATCGCCCGAGGCAACCTGCTGGTGGTGGTCGCCAGCTTCGTGTTCGCCTTCATCATCGGTTCGATCCTGATCCTGATCGCCGACACCGAGGTGCGCGAGGCCCTCGGCTACTTCTTCGCGCGTCCGGGGGACACCTTCAGTGCCGCCTGGCAGTCGATCAGCCAGGCCTACGCGGCGATGTTCCGCGGAGCCGTGTTCGACTTCCCCGGCTTCACCCGCACCCTGGAGTCGCTGCGAGCCGACGGCGGCACGGGCACCTACGTGTGGGGTCCCGCGCTGATGCGCGGCCTGCGCCCCCTCACGGAGACCCTCACCATCGCCACCCCCCTGGTGATCGCGGCCTGCGGCATGGCGGTGGGCTTCCGCGCCGGCCTGTTCAACATCGGCGGCACCGGCCAGCTGATCGTCGGTGCCATGGTGGCCGGCTATGTGGGCTTCACCTTCCAGCTCCCGATCGTGATCCACCTGCTGGTGGCCCTGGTCGTGGGTGTCATCGCCGGTGCGTTCTGGGGCGGGATCGCAGGCTTCCTCAAGGCCCGCTTCGGCGCCAACGAGGTCATCAGCACCATCATGCTGAACTGGATCGCCACCTACCTGCTGTTCTTCGCCCTGAAGACCAGTGCGTTCACCGGCGCCAACCAGTCCCAGCCCACCTCGCCCTCCGTGAAGGACACCGCCTCCCTGCCGCTGCTGCTGGGCAGCCAGTTCCGCCTCCACGCCGGCATCCTGCTGGCCATCGCCGTGGTGGTGTTCCTGTGGTGGCTGATGAACCGCTCCACCCTCGGGTTCCAGTTCCGCGCCGTCGGCTCCAACCCGCGCGCCGCCCGCGTGGCCGGCATCTCCCCGGCCCGCGCCTCCTTCGCCGTGATGGCGGTGGCCGGCGCCCTGGTGGGCCTGGCCGGCGCCGTGCACATCCTGGGCACCGAGAAGCGCCTCACCGACGGCATCGCCGGCTCGCTCGGCTTCGATGCGATCACCGTCGCCCTGCTGGGCCGCTCCGGGCCGGTGGGCATCGTGCTGGCCGGCCTGCTGTTCGCGGGCCTGTCCACCGGCGGCCGCTACATGGAGACCCAGCAGGGCGTGCCCCTGGACCTGGTCTCCGTGATCCAGGCCCTGGTGGTGCTGTTCATCGCGGCGCCGCCGCTGGTGCGCACCCTGATCGGCCTGCGCCGCGTGGACAACCCCGGAGCGGGCGAGCGGCGCCGCCGTGCCCGTGCCGCCTCCGGAGCAGGGGAGGACCGCACGGGGGCCACCCGGAACGGTGGTTCCTCCGTCGTGAGCACCAGCAGCGCTGCGACCAGCGAGGCACCCTCCTTCTCGGGCAGCAGTGCGGCGCCTGACCCCGCCGAACCACCGGGCAGTGCTGAGCGGTCCGGGGCCCGGACCGAGACGAAGGGAGGGGACCGATGAGCGCCACCACGCGCCTGGCCTCCGATGACGCCGTCGTCCAGAAGGCCGTCGTCGACGAGCGTCCCTCCACGTGGTGGCACCTGCCGCTGACCACCACCATCCTGGGCGTGCTGGGACTGATCTTCTTCGGGCTGCGCGGCATCCCCGGCGCCTCCAGCACCTACGGCATCGCCCGTGAGAAGGACCTGAACCCGCTGGGGATCCTTCCCGAGCAGGTGACCGTCCCGTCCATGGCCGCCTCCATCGTGCTCGCGGTGATCGCGCTGCTCGCCTCGGCGGCGCTGTGGGCACTCCAGTCCCGGCCCCACCGCCTGCGCCCTGCGATCCGCAACACCCTGGTGGGCATCTTCGCGGTGGCCTGGGTGCTGTCCTTCATGACCTGGGTGATCTCCGAGCGATCCCTCAGCGTCGGGACCCTGCTGCAGTCCACGGTCATCCTCGCCGTCCCCCTCGCCTTCGGTGCGCTGTCCGGTGTGCTGTCCGAGCGCGCCGGTGTCATCAACATCGCCATCGAGGGTCAGCTGCTGTTCGGTGCGTTCGGTGCCGCACTGGTGGGCTCCCTGCTGGGCAATGTGTGGGCCGGCCTGATCGCGGCCCCGCTGGTGGCGGTGCTGATGGGTGCCCTGCTGGCTCTGTTCGCCGTGGGGTACCAGGTGCAGCAGATCATCGTCGGCGTGGTGCTGAACGTGTTCGCCGTGGGCATCACCTCGTTCTTCTTCGGCTCGGTGATGAGCGCGAACCCCGGGATGTTCAACTCCCCCATGCGACTGCCCACCCTGCGGATCCCCCTGCTGGCGGACATCCCGCTGATCGGCTCGGCCCTGTTCGAGCAGAACATCCTGGTGTACCTGATGTGGGTCATCGTGGTCGTGCTGACCATCGCCCTGTTCCGCACCCGCTGGGGACTGCGGGTCCGCGCGGTCGGCGAGCACCCGCGGGCCGCTGACACCGTCGGCATCAAGGTCAACCCCACCCGCTGGTCCAACGTGCTGCTGGGCTCGGCCGTGGCCGGCCTGGGAGGCGCGATGCTCACCATCGGCACCGGTGTGGCCTTCGGCGAGGACATGTCCGCCGGCAAGGGCTACATCGCCCTGGCCGCCATGATCCTGGGCCGCTACCACCCCGTCGGGGCGCTGCTGGCCGCGCTCACCTTCGCCTTCGCCGACTCGCTGCAGCTGCGCCTGGGCACCATGAGCGCCGCCGAGGGCGGCGTGAGCATCCCCGGTGACTTCCTGCTGATGCTGCCCTACGTGGTCGCACTGTTCGCGGTCGCCGGCGTGGTGGGCCGCGTGCGCGTTCCCGCCGCGGACGGCATCCCCTACGTCAAGCAGTGACCCAGGAGACCCCGTGACCACACCCTCCTCCGTCCCCGAGCACGCCCAGGGCGCCGCTGGCGCGCCGTTCGACGAGCTGCTCACCGCCGCCCGCGACGTGGTGCATCGCGCCTACGCCCCGTACTCCGGGTACTCGGTGGGTGCCGCCGGTCGCGCGGACGACGGTCGCATCGTCACCGGCTGCAACGTGGAGAACGCCGGCTACGGCGTCACCCTGTGCGCCGAGTGCGGCATGGTCAGCGAGCTGATCGCCGGGGGCGGCGGAAAGCTCACCGCCTTCGTGTGCGTCAACGGCCAGGGAGATGTGATCATGCCCTGCGGCCGCTGCCGCCAGCTGCTGTCCGAGCACGCCGCGGACGACTTCGCCATCCTCACCCCGCAGGGGGTGAGGGACCTCGAGGGGATCCTGCCGCAGGCCTTCGGGCCGGCGGACATGGGACTGGCCTGACCCCGAACGGACCCCGCCCCACCCCCGATCGGCCGGTCGCCCCGCACAGCGCGGGCATCACCGATCTCCGCACCACCACCGATGGGACACCTGTGAACGAGAACCGCACTTCTGCCGTGGAGCCCTTCGACGCCGTCGAGGTGATCCGCACCAAGCGCGACGGGGACCGGCTCACGCCGGAGCAGATCGACTGGGTGATCGACGCCTACACCCGTGGCGTCGTGGCCGAGCAGCAGATGTCCGCCCTGGCGATGGCGATCTTCCTCAACGGCATGGATCGTGAGGAGATCTCCCGCTGGACCGCGGCGATGATCGCCAGCGGCGAGCGGATGGACTTCTCCTCCCTGTCCAAGCCCACCACCGACAAGCACTCCACCGGCGGGGTGGGGGACAAGATCACCCTTCCCCTGGCCCCCCTGGTGGCCTCCTACGGGGTGGCGGTGCCCCAGCTGTCCGGCCGCGGGCTCGGCCACACCGGCGGCACCCTCGACAAGCTCGAGGCGATCCCCGGCTGGCGCGCTGACCTCAGCAACGAGGAGATGATGCGGCAGCTCGAGGAGGTGGGTGCGGTGATCTGCGCGGCCGGTTCCGGCCTGGCCCCCGCCGACAAGAAGCTGTACGCCCTGCGTGACGTCACCGCCACCGTCGAGGCGATCCCGCTGATCGCCAGCTCGATCATGTCCAAGAAGATCGCCGAGGGCACCGCCGCCCTCACCCTCGACGTCAAGACCGGTGCCGGCGCCTTCATGCGCGAGGAGTCCGATGCGCGCGAGCTGGCCCGCACCATGGTGGACCTCGGCTCCGATGCTGGAGTGCGCACCGTCGCCCTGCTCACCGACATGTCGGCACCGCTGGGCCGAACGGCCGGCAACGCACTGGAGGTGCGCGAGTCCCTGGAGGTCCTCGCCGGCGGGGGCCCCGCCGACGTGGTGGAGCTGACCTGCGCACTGGCCCGCGAGATGCTCGAGGCCTCCGGGGTGCACGACGCCGATGTGGAGAGCGCGCTCGCCGACGGCCGTGCGATGGACGCCTGGCGGGCCATGATCACCGCCCAGGGCGGCGATGTGGACGCACCGCTGCCCACCGCGAAGCACGTCGAGGAGCTTCGGGCCGATCACGACGGCGTGGTCGAGGGGCTGGACGCCATGGGTGTGGGCGTGGCCGCCTGGCGCCTGGGAGCCGGACGCTCGCGCCCCGGGGAGTCCGTGCAGGCCGCCGCCGGGGTCGAGATCCTGGCGCACGTGGGCGACCAGGTGCGCAGCGGCGACGTCATCGCTCGACTGCACACCGACACCCCGGAGCGGATCGCTCGTGCGACCGAAGCGATCCAGGGCTCGTGGTCCTACGCCTCCCCCGGCACCGAGCTGCCGCAGCGCCGCATCGTCATCGACCGCATCGCCTGATCCCAGCCGGCCCGCGCGGGGCCGCGCTGTCGCCACGGGGGAACGGCGCCCGGCGGTCGTAATACCCCGCAACGCGATACCCCGCAACGCGCGACTGCGCGTGTCACCGCGCCCGCAGCGCCGGCAGGATGTGGCGGACCATCAGCGGTGCCAGTCGTGCGCCGCCGGATGCTGCCTGCAGGCGGTGATGTTCCGATCGGCCTCGGCCACCCCCGTCAGTCGGCGCAGTCGGGCGATCCCGGCCCGCAGCACCACCGGACACATCCCGGCACTGCGCCACCGGATCACGTCCGCTCGCTGCTCCCCGGCAAGTGCCCAGCCGCGACGCAGCAGCGTCAGGGGCGGCTTGCGGGCCTCGGACAGATCCCGCACCAGACGCAGCCCGAACACCACCGGCACGGGCCGGTCCAGCACCAGGGCGTCGGCCAGCAGACCGGCGGCTGCCAGGGGAGCGACCAGCTCGGCGGCGAAGATGCCCTCGGCGACGATCAGCGGTGCATCCCCGGCATCGAGGATGCGGCTGCCCTTGCGGCGGGACTCGGAGATCGAGTACACCGGCACCTCGGCGGCCCCGTCGTGGGCGAGCGCGGTGAGCGACTCCAGCGCGGCACCGGCGTTCCAGGAGACCGGGTCGTCCCAGTCCACGATCCCGAAGCGGTGGGGGAGACCCGGATCGTCCTGATCGCGGTAGAACTCGTCCAGCCCCACCGTGGGCAGGCCGCAGCGCCTGGACATCTCCCCCTTCCCGCTGCCCGAGGGACCGGCGACCAGCACGATGCGGCGCGGTGCACCGGGACGGGGGCGGGATGTGGTGACGGCCGTCCATTCTAGGTCAGCCCAGGCGCGTCCAGGCGCCCGTCCGATGAGACAGGAAGCCACCTGGTCTGGGAGGATCTGCCCATGAACTCCATCGAGAACAACGACCTCGCCGCCCTCATCGACCACACTCTGCTCAAGCCCGAGTCCACCCGGGCCGACGTGGAGTCCCTGCTGCGGGAGGCGGAGGAGCTGGGCACTTACTCGGTGTGCGTCTCACCGTCGATGCTGCCGGTGGACACCACGGTCAAGGTCGCCACCGTGTGCGGCTTCCCCTCCGGGCAGCACGCCCCCTCCGTGAAGGCCGCCGAGGCCGCCGACGCGGTCTCCAAGGGGGCCGACGAGGTGGACATGGTGATCAACGTGGGCCTGGCCCGCGCCGGTGAGTTCGACGCCGTGCGCGAGGAGATCGCGGAGGTGCGCGAGGCCGCGCCGAAGCCCACCGTGCTCAAGGTGATCATCGAGTCCGCCGCGCTGAGCGACGAGCAGATCGTCGCCGTGTGCGAGGCCGCGGAGCAGGCCGGTGCCGACTTCGTGAAGACCTCCACCGGCTTCCACCCCGCCGGGGGCGCGAGTGAGCACGCCGTGGCCCTGATGCGCCGCACCGTCGGCGACCGTCTCGGCGTCAAGGCCTCCGGCGGCATCCGTGACCGCGCGGCCGCCGAGGCGATGGTCGCCGCCGGTGCCAGCCGGCTGGGCCTGTCCTCCTCGCGGGCGGTGCTCGAGGGCGGTGCCGGCGGGTCCGGGTACTGAGCCCGGCTCAGGACTGCCCGAGCACCTGGCGCAGGTCCTCGGTGACGCGCGTGAGCCGCTCGGCCGCGCGACGGCGGGCCTGCCCCAGCGCCGCCTCGTCGGCCCCAGCAGCGACGGGCTCGACGACCTCCAGGTAGCACTTGAGCTTCGGCTCGGTGCCGGAGGGGCGCACCACCACCCGGGTGTCGTCCTCGCACAGCAGCAGGATCCCCTCGGTGGGTGGCAGGCCAGTGGTCCCCACCGAGCCCTGGGAGAGGTCCTGGTTCTCGACCACGGGCGACCCCGCCAGCTCACCGGGCGGGGAGGTGCGGATGGTGCGCATCATGGTGCCGATCAGGGAGAGGTCCTCGACCCGCACCGACAGCTGCGAGGTGGCGTACAGCCCGTCGCGGCGCGCCAGCGCATCGAGCCGGCCCACCAGTGTGGTGCCCTCGGCCTTCGCCTCCGCGGCCATCTCCGCGACCATGAGGGCGGCGGAGAGCCCGTCCTTGTCCCGCACCACGTCCGGCAGCACGCAGTAGCCGATGGCCTCCTCGTAGCCGAAGGAGATGCCCGGGGCGCGGGAGATCCACTTGAAGCCGGTCAGGGTGGTGGTGGCCTCGGTACCGGCATCCTGCGCCACCCGGTCCAGCCAGCGACTGGAGACCAGGGAGCGGGCCAAGGTGCCCCGGTAGCCGTGGCGGCGCACCAGGTGCTCGCCCAGCAGCACGCCCAGCTCGTCACCGGTGAGCATCCGCCAGCGCCCCAGGTGCGGGTCCAGAACGGCGGCCGCGCAGCGGTCCGCATCGGGATCGTTGGCGATCACCACGTCGGCCTCGACGGTGGCGGCCAGCTCGAGCGCCAGGTCGATCGCCCCGGGCTCCTCCGGGTTCGGGAAGGACACGGTGGGGAAGTCCGGGTCGGGGTCGGCCTGCTTGGCCACCGAGTGCACGTCGGTGAAGCCGGCGCGGTGCAGGGCCGCCAGGGCGATGCGGGTGCCCACGCCGTGCATGGCGGTGTGCACGATCCGCACCTCCCGCGGGGAGTCGGGATCCGGCAGCGCGCAGATGGCCTCCAGGTAGTGCTCCTCGACGCGGTCGCCCAGGATCTCCCAGCCGGACTCGGCCACCTCGATCCCCAGCACGGGCCCCACGGCCGCGATACGGGCCGCGATGTGCGCGTCCGACGGCGGGACGATCTGCACGCCGCGGCCCTCGGGAGCGGCTGCCCGCCCGCCCAGGTACACCTTGTAGCCGTTGTCGGCAGGCGGGTTGTGGGAGGCGGTGACCACCACGCCCGCATCGGCCTCCAGGTGCCGCACGGCGAAGGCCGCCAGGGGGGTGGGCTGGTGGGTGTCGAACAGCTGCACCCGACAGCCCGCCGCGGTCATGATCGCGGCGGAGCGCTCGGCGAAGGCGCGGGAGTTGTGGCGGGCGTCGTGGCCGATCACCACCTGAGGCCGATCGAGGCCGAGGTCACCGGTGAGGTGATCGGCGAGGCCCCGGGCGGCACGGGAGACCACCGCGAGGTTCATCCGGTTCGGTCCCGGCCCCATCCGTCCCCGCAGTCCCGCGGTGCCGAACTGGAGGGTGCCGGTGAAGGCATCGGCGAGCTCCGCCTGCGCGGCCTCGTCCCCGGAGGCGGCCTGCTCCACCAGGGAGGTCAGCGCCGCACGGGTCATGGGATCGGGGTCGTCCTCGCCCCAGGCCTTTGCGCGGGTCAGGAGGTCCTGGTCCGGGTTCATGGGGTGGGCTCCTCATCGGTGGTATCCGTGGTGCCGGGGCCGGTGATCCGGCGCACCGTCTCGGCCAGCAGGCGGGAGATGCGCGGGCCCGCCTCCCGGCCGGCCTCGAGCACCTCCTCGTGGCTGAGGGCTTCGGCGCTGATACCGGCGGCCAGGTTGGTCACCAGGGAGATGCCCAGGACGTCCATCCCGGCCTCGCGTGCGGCGATCGCCTCCAGCGCCGTGGACATCCCCACCAGGGTGGCTCCCATGGTGCGGGCCATCCGCACCTCGGCCGGGGTCTCGTACGTCGGGCCGCGGAACTGCATGTACACGCCTTCCTCCAGCGAGGGATCGACCTCCCGCGCCACGTCGCGCAGCGCCGGGGTGTACACGTCGGTGAGGTCCACGAAGTTCGCACCGGCCAGCGGAGTGGTGCCGGTGAAGTTGATCTGGTCCGCGATCAGCACCGGGGTGCCGGGCGACCAGGACGGGTCGATCCCGCCGCAGCCGTTGGTCAGCACCATGGTGCGGCAGCCCGCGGCGGCCGCAGTGCGCACACCGTGCACCACGGGCCCCACACCGGTGCCCTCGTACAGGTGCGTGCGCGCCCCCAGCACCAGGGCATGCGCGCCGCTGGCCTCGATGCGGATGGAGCGCAGAGTGCCCACGTGGCCCGGCACGGCGGGCGGCCTGAACCCGGGGATCGTGGTGGCGTCGGCCTGCCACACGGTCTCTCCCAGCAGGTCCGCGGCGCCGGACCACCCTGAGCCGAGCACCAGTGCGAGGTCATGGGCCGCGATGCCGCTGCTGCTCGCGATCGCGGCGGCGGCCTCCTTCGCCAGCGAGTACGGATCCGGGGCAGTGGTGGTCTCGTCCATGGCACAGAACCTAGCGCAGACCCCTGGGCCGAGCGCAGTCGGCGCGACCGTGCACGGGCGAGTCACATTCTGAGACACAATGGGGGCGTGAGAGATCCCAGTACCGCGCTTCCCTCCGATCCCGATCGCGTCACCAAGGCCGGTGAGCACCCCCGGGTGGTGATCATCGGTGGCGGCCCTGGCGGCTACGAGGCGGCCCTCACCGCCGCGCGGCACGGGGTGGAGACCGTGCTCATCGAGGAGCGAGGCATCGGCGGCGCCGCCGTGCTCACCGACGTGGTCCCCTCCAAGACGCTGATCGCCACCGCCGATGTGCTGGACCTGGTGGCGGATTCGCAGGACCTGGGCATCCGGGACGCAGACTCCGCCGCGACCCCCACCTCACGCACGCTGAGCGTGGACCTCGGGGCCGTCAACGAGCGCGTGCGCCGCCTGGCCGACAAACAGTCCGCCGACATCCGGGAGAGCCTCGTGGAGGCAGGGGTGACGCTGATCGAGGGCCGTGGCCGCCTGGCAGGCCCGCACCGGGTGGAGGTGCTGGACGGCGAGGGCGAGGTGATCGACGAGGGCGAGGGGGACGTGCTGCTGGTGGCGGTCGGCGCCACGCCCCGTGAGCTCGCCGACTCCCCGGCCGATGGGCACAGGATCCTGAACTGGACCCAGCTGTACACCCTCACCGAGCTGCCCGAGCACCTGATTGTGGTGGGCTCCGGCGTCACCGGTGCCGAGTTCGCCAGCGCCTACCGGGCCCTCGGCAGCGAGGTCACCCTGGTCTCCTCCCGCGACCAGGTGCTGCCCGGCACCGATGCGGATGCCGCCGACGTGCTCGAGGCGGCTTTCGCCCGCCGCGGTGTCACCCTGCGCTCCCGCTCCCGGGCGGCTTCCGCCCGCGTCGTCGGCGAGGGGGCTGAGCAGCACGTGGTGGTGGAGCTGACCTCCGGAGAGGAGGTGCGCGGCAGCCACGTGCTGATGGCGCTGGGAGGGATCCCCAACACCGCGGGCCTGGGCCTGGAGGAGGCCGGGGTGCGGATGCGCGACAGCGGCCATGTCGTCACCGACCGCGTCTCCCGCACCTCTGTGCGCGGCATCTACGCGGCCGGGGACTGCACCGGGGTGTACCCGTTGGCGTCGGTGGCGGCCATGCAGGGACGGATCGCCATGTACCACGCCCTGGGCGATGCGGTCTCCCCGCTGATCTCCGCGCATGTCTCCTCGGCGGTGTTCACCAGCCCGGAGATCGCCGTGGTCGGGGTGAGCGAGAAGGAGATCCTGGACGGGGAGATCAGCGGCGAGGTGCGGATGCTGCCCCTGGCCACGAACCCGAGGGCCAAGATGCAGGGCATCTCCGAGGGCTTCGTGAAGCTGATGGTGCGCCCCGGCTCCCACACCGTGATCGGGGCCGTGGTGGTGGCGCCGCGGGCCAGCGAACTGATCCTGCCCTACGCCATGGCGGTGACCCATCGGCTCACGGCCGAACAGGTGGCCGACACCTTCACCGTGTACCCGTCACTGACAGGGTCGATGGCCGAGGCCGCCCGGCAGCTGCGCGGGGCCGACTGATCCGCTGAGCGGCGCGGGGAGATGCGCTGCGCGGCACCGATCGACTCGGCGTGCGCGATCGCGCAGCGACTCAGCCCCCGGTCGCGCGGCGACCGCGCGCGACGGATGGGACGGGCCTGTCAGTCCTCGATCGTGCACAGAACGGCGCCGGCCGAGACGGTCGCGCCGATCTCCGCGGTCAGGCCCGTCACCACCCCGGAGCGGTGCGCGGTGATGGGCTGCTCCATCTTCATCGCCTCGAGCACCAGCAGCAGGTCGCCGTCGGCCACGCTGCGGCCCTCCTCGGCGACGATCTTCACGATGGTGCCCTGCATGGGAGCGGTGACCGTGCCGCCGCCGGCGGCCGCACCCCCGCCCACGCCGCGGTGGGCGCGCTTGCGGCGCTGGCGCACGGCCGCCTGCGGTGCACGCAGGGAGGCCGGCAGGCTGATCTCCACCCGGCGACCGTCGACCTCGACCACCACGGCCTCGCGGTCCTCCGGCTCCTCGGGCTGGGCCGGCAGCGGAGCCGGCGCGATCTCGCCGTCGAAGTCCGTCTCGATCCAGCGGGTGTGCACGCTGAAGGGCTCCGAGGGGTCCTGCGGCGCGAAGGCCGGGTGCTCGACCACCTGTCGGTGGAAGGGCAGCACGGTGGGCACGCCGTCGATGCGGAACTCCGCCAGGGCCCGCCGTGAGCGCTCGAGCGCCTCCGTGCGGGTGGCCCCGGTGACGATCAGCTTGGCCAGCATCGAGTCGAACGCCCCGGAGACCTCGTCCCCGGCGCGCACGCCGGTGTCGAGCCGCACCCCCGGGCCGGCCGGGGGCTCGAAGCGCTGGACCCGTCCCGGGGCCGGCATGAACCCGCGCCCGGCGTCCTCGCCGTTGATGCGGAACTCGAAGGAGTGGCCGCGCACCTCCGGATCGGTCTCGCTGACCTGCTCGCCCGCTGCGATCCGCAGCTGCTCGCGCACCAGGTCGATCCCGGTGACCTCCTCGGAGACCGGGTGCTCGACCTGAAGGCGGGTGTTGACCTCCAGGAAGGAGATGGTGCCGTCGACCCCCACGAGGAACTCGCAGGTGCCGGCACCCACGTACCCGGCCTCCCGGAGGATCGCCTTGGAGGCGCTCACCAGCTGTGCGTTCTGCTGGGCGGAGAGGAACGGTGCCGGGGCCTCCTCCACCAGCTTCTGGTGGCGGCGCTGCAGGGAGCAGTCACGGGTGGAGACCACCTGCACGTTGCCGTGCACGTCCGCCAGGCACTGGGTCTCCACGTGGCGCGGCGAGTCCAGGTAGCGCTCCACGAAGCACTCGCCGCGCCCGAACGCCGCGGTGGCCTCCCGCACTGCCGAGTCGAACAGCTCGCGCACCTCGGACTCCTCGCGGGCCACCTTCAGGCCGCGACCGCCGCCGCCGAAGGCCGCCTTGATCGCGATCGGCAGGCCGTGCTCGCGGGCGAAGGCCACCACCTCGTCGCTCGAGCCGACGGGATCCTTGGTGCCGGCCACCAACGGCGCACCGGCCTTCTGGGCGATGTGTCGGGCCGAGACCTTGTCGCCCAGCTTCTCGATCGCCTCGGGCGGGGGACCGATCCAAGTCAGCCCCGCATCGATCACGGCCTGCGCGAAGTCCGCCCGCTCGGAGAGGAAGCCGTAGCCGGGGTGGACGGCATCGGCACCCGAGCGCCGCGCGATGTCCAGGATCTTGTCGATCACCAGGTAGGAGCTGGCGGCGGTGGTGCCGCCCAGGGCGTAGGCCTCGTCGGCGATCACGGTGTGCAGGGCATCGCGGTCAGGATCCGCGTACACGGCCACCGAGCGCAGACCCGCGTCACGGCAGGCCCGGGCCACGCGCACCGCGATCTCGCCGCGGTTGGCGATCAGCACGGTGGACAGTGGGCGGGTCTTGGAGTGGCGGGAGGCCATGGGCAGGGGTTTCCTTCCGAGGGCGGACAGGGGTCGAGTCTAGTACCGGGGCCGCTGGGCTCAGCGTTCGTCGGCCGCGCCCTGGGCGGAGAGATCCTCCCACAGCTCGTGGATCCCGATGCCGATCTCGCCGAGCATCTGGCGCAGCAGCGGCAGGGACAGGCCCACCACGGCGTGCGGATCCCCGTTCACACCGGTGATGAACGGTCCTCCCATGCCATCGATGGTGAAGCCGCCGGCCACGCCGAGGGGCTCCCCGGTGGCGACGTAGGCGTCGATCTCCTCGTCGGAGAGGTCGGCGAAGGTGACCTCGCAGCTGGCGGTGGCGCCGAAGGTGGCCCCGGTGCCGCCGTCCTCGGGATCGCGGTCGTCGATCAGCCAGTGCCCCGAGTGCAGCACGGCGGTGCGGCCGCGCTGCGTGCGCCAGCGCTCGCCGGCGGCCTGGGCGGTGCGCGGCTTGCCGAGCACCGTGCCGTCCAGCTCGAGCATCGAGTCACCGCCCAGAACCACGTAGCCGCCGTCGCTGAGCTCGGTCGCTGCCTGCGCCTTCTCCCGCGCCAGCAGCAGCACCTCCTCGGCGGCTGCCAGGGGGGCGCCGGCCTCCCCGGCGGCCGTGCGTGCACGGTCCAGGATCGCGTCCTCGTCGAGATCCACCGGCAGTGTGTCGTGCTCGATGCGGGCAGCCGTCAGGGTGGCGCGCCTGCCCGCGGAGGCCGAGGCCAGTAGCAGCAGGGGACCGCCGCCGGTGTCCGGCAGCGGCTCCGTGGCCGGCTCGGTGATGTGCTGGGTGTGCTCGACGGCCGGTGTGCTGTCGCTCATGCCAGCGCTCCGTCCAGGACGGACAGCGGCACGCTGCCCAGTTCGAGGGCCCGGCGGTGGAAGTCGCGCAGCACCGCCGCGGCCTGCTCGGGACCAGGGCCCTCAGCCCCGGAGGCGACCTCGGCGGCGGGGGTCAGGGCGCGCTCGCGCAGGCGCTCCCATTCGCGCTGGCCCACCTTGTAGGAGGGAGCCTGACCGGGCCAGCCCAGGTAGCGGTGCAGCTCGAAGCGCTGCTCGGCCTCGGCCATGCCCCAGTGCTCGCTCATGAAGTCCCAGGCCTTCTCATAGCTCCAGGCGCCCCCGGCCGAGCCCGCCAGGCCCTCCGGCATCGGCAGCTCGCAGTGCAGGCCGATGTCCAGCACCACGCGCCCGGCCCGCATCCTCTGCGCATCCAGCATCCCCAGGCGGTCGCCGTCGTCGGAGAGGTAGCCCAGCTGGTCCATCAGCCGCTCGGCGTACAGGGCCCAGCCCTCACCGTGCCCGGAGACCCAGCACAGCAGGGCGCGCCAGCGGTTCAGGGACGCGGCCTGCATGGTCTGAGTGCCCACCTGCAGATGATGACCGGGAACCCCCTCGTGGTACACAGTGGTGGTCTCGGCCCAGGTGTGGAACTCGGTGGTACCGGCCGGGACGTCCCACCACATGCGGCCGGGACGGGTGAGGTCCTCACTGGGACCGGTGTAGTAGATGCCGCCGGAGCCGGTCTGCGCGATCCGGCACTCCAGGCGCCGCAGGGGAGCGGGCACGTCGAAGTGGGTGCCGGCGAGATCCTCGATCGCCCTGTCGCTGAGCTGCTGCATCCACGCCCGCAGGGCCTCGGTGCCGTGCAGGACGCGCTCGGGATCGTTGCGCAGGGCCTCCTTGGCCGCGCTGACCGAGCGGCCGCCGCCGGTTCCGTAGCGCTGGTTGATCCGCTCGGCCACCTGCTCCTGCTCGGCGACGATCGAGCGCAGCTCCTCGATGCCCCAGGCGTAGGTGTCGTCGATGTCGATCTCGGTGCCCAGGAAGGTGCGGGAATGCAGGGGGTAGGCCTCCCTGCCCACGGCGTCGCGGTCCGGGGCGGCCGACGCCAGTTCCTCCAGCACCTCCGCGATCTGCACGTATCCCTCAGCGGCGGTGCGGGCCGCCGCCGCGGCGCGCTCGCGCTGGGTCTCATCGCCGACCGCCTGCTGGGCGAAGCGGGTGAAGAAGCCGTCCCGCGCCGCGTAGGAGCGGGCCTGCTCGGCGCCCAGCAGGAGTTGCCGGCGTGCCGAGACGGTGCCCGCCGAGGCGGCCTCGCGCAAGGACTGCGCCCAGGTGTGCAGCGAATGGGGCATCTGCTCCATCCGGGAGCTGAGCACCTCCCAGTCCTCGGCGGTCTCGGCGGGCATCAGGTCCAGCACGTCCCGCACCTGCAGCGTGGAGGCGAGGTTGTTGACCGCAGCGATGTCCAGGTGCTGCTCGGCCCGCTCGATCTGCAGGCCCAGTCGCTCGGTCATCGCGGCGCGGGTCACGGCATCGGTGGCGTCCGCATCGGCGACCTGTGCGATGCGCTCCAGCATGGTGCGGGCCGCGTCGGTGCGTGCGGCCTCGGCGGCGGGAGAGTAGTCGGTGACCTCGTGGTCGTGCCCGGGCACACCGATGCTGGTGGCGGTGAAGGGGTCGGCCTGCACCACCTGCTCGACGTAGTCATCGGCCAGGGCGTCCAGCGGGGACGGGGAACGGGTGGGGCGGGAGGGCGAGGGCCCCGGTGCTGACAGGTGTTCGGCCATGGTCCGCAGTCTAGGCGGGGCAGGAGCGCGTCAGCGCCCGGCCGCGGCCTCCCACAGTTCCCAGAAATGCGAGATCGGCCCGTTCCCGGACCCCACCTGGAGGTGCTGACCGTCCTCGATCGCCCGCGCCAGCCACGGCTTGGCGGCGCTCAGAGCGGGCTCCCAGGCCCCGTGACGGACCCTCAGCGTCGCCATTGCGGCGGACAGCGAGCATCCGGTGCCGTGGGTGCTGGAGGTGCGGATGCGCGGTGAACTGACCACGTGCCGCACGCCGTCGGCATCGACCAGCGCATCGCGCACCTCGCGTTCGCTGAGATGGCCGCCCTTGGCGAGCACCAGCACGTCGGCGCTGGCGGCCAGGCGCTGGGCCTGGGAGACCAGGTGGTCCCAGGTGGCAGCCGGCTCGTCCATGAGCAGTACGGCGAGTTCATCCACGTTGGGGGTGACCAGATGTACCTGCGGGAGCAGGTCGCGCATGGCGCGTTCGGCGTCCTCCTCCAGCAGGCGGTCGCCGCTGGTGGCCACCATCACCGGGTCCATCACCACCACCGGCGGGCTGGTGCGCCGAAGCCAGTCCGCGACCACGCCGATGGTGTCGGCGTCGAAGAGCATCCCGGTCTTGACCGCATCGACGGTGACGTCGTCGCTGACGGCCTCAAGCTGTTCTTGCAGGAAGGCGGGCGGTGGGATATGCACATCGCGCACCCCCCGGGTGTTCTGCGCAACCAGGGCGGTGACCGCGGCCATCCCGTAACCGCCGCAGGCCGCGATTGCCTTCAGGTCGGCGTGGATGCCGGCGCCCCCGGTGGGGTCCGTGCCCGCGATGGACAGCACCCGGGGCGGGATGCCGCCTGCCGTGCCGGGACTGGCGCACCGCCCTTCGGGCATCGGCGTGTGCGGGTGGGAGGGGCCGGTGGGCTGGGTCGTGGTCATCGCTGCTGCTTCCAGGTGGGTGCCGCGTTCCAGGCGGCCGCGAGGCGTTCGGTTGCCGCCCCGGGGTCGGCCGAGGCGCAGATGTAGGAGACGACGGCGGCCCCGGCGAGCCCTCCCGACCGCAGGGCCGGCATGTCCGCCGGGGTGATGCCGCCGATGGCGACCGCGGGCAGGGTGCAGTCCCGGGCGCGTTCGATCACGGTGTCGATGCCGAGCCCGGCCGGTGCGTCCCGTTTGGTGCGGGTGCTGTGCAGTGGGCCGATGCCGACGTAGTCGATCCGGGCGGCGGAGGTGTGCGCGGCGCGCAGCTGCTGGGGGCTGGCGGCGCTCAGACCGATCACGGCCTCGTCCCCCAGTAGTGCGCGCACATCCCGGACGTCCAGGTCGGCCTGACCCACGTGGGCGCCAGCGCAGGCCAGCCCGCGTCTGCGCAGCGCCAGCACCACGTCGATGCGGTCGTTGATCAGGAGCGGAACGGAGGGCGGGAGAACTGCGCACACCTGCGCGGCCAGATCGGTGAACGGGCCGCCGGGAAGCTCCTTGGCCCGTATCTGGACCACCGTGGCGCCTGCCGCGACGGATCGGGCGACCACCTCGGGCAGATCCGCTCCGGCCTGCTGGCACACGGCATGATCGGCCACCAGGTACAGGGACAGATCCAGTGGTCGCCAGTCCGGGCTGCGACCCGGGCTCAGGTCCGGGCTCGAGTGATTGTTCGCGGGGGTGGTCATGAGATGTCCGCCCGGCTCATGATGTCGGCGGCCGAGAGGGACCGCAGTGCATCCAGCAGGTGCACGGCGAAGGTGCCGGGACCAGCCGCATCACCGGCGGCCTTCTCGCCCGCGATGGCGTACACCGCCGCGGCGGAGGCCGCACCGACCAGCGGCGACGGCGAGACGGCGACGAACGCGGCGGTGACCGCACCGAGGGCGCACCCACCCCCGGTGATCTCGGTGAACATCGGGTCCCCGTTGGCGATGCGCACCGTCGATGAGGCATCGGCGATCAGGTCCACCGGCCCGGAGACGGCGACGGCCCCGTGCGTGCGGGCGGCCAGGTCGCGGGCCGCCGTGGCGGCCTCGTCGGTGCCGAGAGTCGAGTCGACGCCCCGGCCGCCGTGTCCCGATCCGGCCAGGGCCACTATCTCGGAGGCGTTGCCCCGGATCACCGTGGGGGAGTGGGACAGCAGTTCCTGGGCCAGGGCGGTGCGCACCGGCAGACTGCCCACGGCCACCGGATCGAGCACCCACGGCGGCATGGTGTCCGCGCCGTAGTCGATCGCGCGGATGCCGTCGCACTGCGCCGGGTGGGGGGTGCCCAGGTTGACCAGTACGCCGTCGGCGGCCTCGCGGGCGAAGATCTCGGACTCGCCCGCGCTGTCGACCATGGCGGGGGCGGCCCCGACGGCCAGCAGCACATTGGCGACGAAACCGGTGGTGACGTGGTTGGTCAGGCACTGGATCAGCGGCTGCCGCTCGCGCACGGCCTGCATCTGCTCGATCACGGTGCGGGCGTCGAGGGATACGGGGGGCATGAGGCGTCCTTTCCCGGGTGCGGTGGGCTCAGGCGGCGTCGAGCGCCTGCTGCCAGAAATCTGCTTCCAGCCGGGACGCCGTACGGAAGATCCCGGTGAGGTCGGCGAAGCGCTGGGGGCTCGGAGGCTGCGGGCACAGCGAGTCCAGGTGGGCGGTGGCCTCGCGGGCGGCCCGCTGGAAGTCCTCGCCCGCGTATTCGGCTATCCAGTCGCGGTAGGGGTGCTCCGGGTCGGTGCGGAGGGCCGGGGCGAGCGCCGTGCCGATCTCCGCGTAGCCGATGGTGCACGGGGCCAGAGCCACCTGCAGGTCAAGCAGATCACCGGCCATTCCGCAGTCCAGCACGTACCGGGTGTAGGCCACCGTCGCCTGCTTCTCGGGCGCCGTGCTGAGGCGGTGAGTGTCGATCCCCCACTCGGAGATGAGCCGGCGGTGCAGGTGGGTCTCGTTCAGGATGGCCGACAGGCCCCGCGCGGCCTGCTCGATGTCGGCCAGGTTCCTGCTCTTGTAGGCCGCCAGCGCGTTGGCGCGGGCGAACTGCACCAGGAAGAGGTAGTCCTGGATCAGGTAGTCCTGGAACACCGCCAGCGGCAGGGTGCCCTCGCCCAGGCGCCGCACGAACTCGTGGTCCGTGTACGCCGTCCACTGGGGGCCGATGGCTGCTTTCAGGTCGTCGAACAGGGACATCAGCGCGCTCCGCCCACCGCGACCGGATGCTCGTAGGCGGCGTCGAAGAACGCCAGTTCGATGTCGACGGCCCGGCCGAAGAACTCCTCCACGAGGTCACGGTGGGCTGGGCCGACGCGATCCAGTTCCGCCCGCAGGAACGCCACGAACTGCGAGAACCCGGGGTAGTCGTGCAGGTCGATCCACTCGGCGTGCACGACGTTCTCGGGCCGCTTCGCGGGGGCGCGCGAGGCCCAGTCCTGGTACAGCCATTCGGTGACCACCAGCACCGCCAGCGCGGCGGCGTACTGGCGGGTCTGCGCGGCCTCCCGGAACAGACCGGTGAACTGCTCGGTGGCAGGGGTGTCCGGGATGGTCTCGCGCAGGTGGGCACTCACTCCCAGGGCCTCGAAGGCCCGCAGGAAGTAGGTGTTCTCCTCCCCTGCCACCTCGCCGATGAAACGGGAGAGGCGCAGGCGGGCCTCGAGGGTGTCGGCCGTGGCCACGGCCGACCCGAGCAGGACCAGGAAACTGTCCAGGAACCGGTAGTCCTGCACCAGGTAGCCGGCCATCACGGCGTCGTCGATGCTGCCGTCGAACAGTTCATGGACGAAGCGGTGGGTGACGGCGCGGTCCCAGGTGGGCTGGTTCTGCTGTCTCAGTTCGTCGGTGAAGGCGGGGGACATCCGTGATCATCCTCGTTCCTGCGGGTGCGGGGGTCGTGGACTCCGGCGTGCGAGGCGGGGGCGAGGATCAGCGGGAAGGAGCAGCGGGCGCCGAGGGCCCGTCGGTCGCAGATCAGCGCGGCCCGGCCCGGTGTCCATGCGCACCGGTCGGGTGCGGGGGCCTCCCGGGTGGGGGCGTGATGCGATGGTGCTGCAGGCGCGCTTCGCCATGGCGACATCCCTTCGCGAGTCCTAACTCGTGCAGGTTCTCGGGTGTGATCTCAGCCCCCAGGGGGCACCCCGTGTCCACGCACGACGCTATCACGGAACCGGTGCGGCCCGGTCCGTGCGGGCTCAGCGGTGCGAGTACCGCCAGGCCGCCTCCGAGCAGTGGTTGCGGGCCTCGAAGGTGTGGGGGTGGCAGTGCACCGGGTCGTTCCACACCCCGGAGCCGGCCGAGTGGCTCTCCGCGAGAGTGCGCTCCTCGGCCTCCAGGCGGCTGGTCACGCTCATCGCTGAGACGACCACGGCGATCGCCGCCAGCTCCTCGGTCTCCAGGTGCCCGGTGACCACGCGCACCCCGGCCGCGGCGACCGCCTGCTCCGTGGAGCCGTGCTCGGTGCCGCCCTCGGATCCGGTGGTGGGATCGGTGAGGGCGGCGGAGGGATCCGCGCCGGGGACGGTCACAGCGGGATGTTCCCGTGCTTCTTGGTGGGCTGGGTCTCGCGCTTGGTGCGCAGTGCGCGCAGTGCCCGCGCGATCTGGGTGCGGGTCTGGGAGGGCTCGATCACGCCGTCGATCCAGCCGCGCTCAGCGGCGGTGTAGGGCGTGGCGAACAGGTTCTCGTACTCGGTCTCCAGCTTGCTGCGCTCCCCGGCCACGTCCCCGGCCTCCTCCTGGGTGCGGCGCAGGTGCTGGCGGTGCAGGATGTTCACCGCGCCCTGGGCGCCCATCACCGCGATCTGCGCGGTGGGCCAGGCCAGGTTGATGTCGGCCCCCAGCTCCTTGGAGCCCATCACGATGTAGGCACCGCCGTAGGCCTTGCGGGTGATCACGGTGATCAGGGGAACGGTCGCCTCGGCGTAGGCGTACAGCAGCTTGGCCCCGCGGCGGATGATGCCGCCGTACTCCTGGCCGGTGCCGGGCAGGAACCCGGGCACGTCCACGAAGGTGAGAACCGGGATGTTGTACGCGTCGCACAGCCGCACGAAGCGGGCGGCCTTCTCCGAGGCGTCGATGTCCAGGGTGCCGGCCAGATGCGAGGGCTGATTGGCGATGATGCCCACGCTGTGCCCCTCGACGCGGCCGAAGCCCACCAGGATGTTGGGAGCGAACAGCGGCTGCACCTCGAGGAACTCCTCGTCGTCCAGCACTGCGCGGAGCACCGTGGTCATGTCGTAGGGCTGGTTGGGGGAGTCCGGGATCAACGAGTCCAGGGCGGAGTCCGCGGCAGTGCGGGCCTCGTCGATGCGCACCGGGTACACCGGGGCAGGGCTCAGCGTGTTGGCCGGCAGGTAGCTCAGCAGGTCCTTGACGTACTCGATGGCCTCGCCCTCATCGGGCGCCATGTAGTGGGCGACGCCCGAGCGGGTGGAGTGGGTGCGGGCGCCGCCGAGCTCCTCGAAGCCGACGTCCTCACCGGTGACGGTGCGGATGACGTCGGGACCGGTGATGAACATGTGGGAGGTCTTCTCGACCATCACGATGAAGTCGGTCAGCGCCGGGGAGTACACGGCGCCCCCTGCGGCCGGGCCCATGATCAGCGAGATCTGCGGGATCACGCCGGAGGCGCGGGTGTTGCGGCGGAAGATCCCCGCGAACATCGCCAAGGAGGCCACGCCCTCCTGGATGCGGGCGCCACCGCCGTCCAGGATCCCGATGATCGGCACCCCGGTGCGCAGGGCGAGGTCCTGCACCTTCTGGATCTTGCGGCCGTGGGCCTCGCCCAGGGACCCGCCGAACACGGTGAAGTCCTGGGAGTACACGCACACCTGACGGCCGTCGATGGTGCCGTAGCCGGTGACGATGCCGTCGCCGTCCGGTCGCTTGGCCTCCAGTCCGAAGGAGTGCGCCTGGTGGCGCACGAACCGGTCGGTCTCCACGAAGGAGCCGTCGTCCAGCAGGTCCGTGATGCGCTCACGGGCCGTCTTCTTGCCGCGCGCGTGCTGCTTCTGGACCGCGATCTCATCGGCGGTGGAGACGGCGCGGGCCTCGCGCTCGCGCAGGTCGTCGATGCGCTGGCGGGTGCTCTGCGGCCTGGCGGCGTCGGTCACATGGCCTCCTGGTGCGGCAGGGAACGGGCCGCGGTGGGCCGGGCTGGGAACATCGGGATACTACGCTACCTGCGCATGCCGGGGCCGGGAGCAGGATGCTCACGACGAGGCGGGAACAGCAGACAGGAGAGCCCGATGCACGATCCGGAGGACCCGCGTTCGTCGTACCCGGGCGCTCGGTCGACGGGCGTGCCGGACAGCCTGCTGCGAGCGCCGGGGAGCGGCGGGCACGCCGCGCACAGGACCGCGACGGTCCACGGGATCGCGGTGCACTGTCCGGACGTCGTCACCTCCACGCAGGACCATGCCGCCGATCTCTGGAGGGCGGGGGAGCCGGCGCCCTTCGCCGTGCTGGCCCGCGAGCAGGTGGCGGGGCGCGGACGCCTGGGACGGTCCTTCGTGACTCCGCCCGGCGGGGGCCTGGCGATCACCGTTGCGATCCGCACGGACCTTCCCGTCGCCGCGCGCACCTGGTTCCCGCTAGCCGCGGGTCTTGCGGTGATCGACGCGCTCTGCGGGCCATCGCTGGATCTGGCCCCGGCCCGGCGCGGTCCCGGGGGGACGGTGGGGGAGGTGGGCCTGAAATGGCCCAACGACATCCACACCTCCGACGGGCGCAAGCTCGGTGGGATCCTGGTCGAGGGGCACGGGGTCGACGGCGTGCTGGTGGGCATCGGGCTGAACCTGCGGGGCCCGGTGAGGGACGCCGGCGGCGCCGAGGTGCCCGGCGCGGCCTGGCTGCTCGGGCCCGGTTCGGTGACCGGCCGCGTCGACACGCCGGCGGCGGTCGAGCAGCTGCGCCGGGCCCTGGCCGGGCAGCTCCTCGCCGGCGTGCTGAGAGAGGTGCGCCTACTGGGATCCACGGGCGGCGACGCCCGGAAGTCCGGCACCCTCAACCGATACACTGTTACCTGCCTCACATTGGGGCGTAGGGTTCAGGTCGAGCCCCTGGGCGCCACGAGCACACCCGTTGCGCCCTCGGGCGCGAGCGGCACGGCACAGGCGATCGATGACCGCGGCCGTCTGGTGCTCCGCACAGCGGAGGGCGCCCTCGTCCCGGTGGACGTCGGCGACGTGCGGCACGGACCGCGGGAATCGGGCAGGCACGCAACGATGAGGAACGCAGGAGAAGGAGCGGAGGGCCCGACACAGTGACCAGTGGGATCAGTGATCCTGACGATCAGCAGCTCCGACCCGAGCGGCCGCTCGGGGGTGTCCCCGCACCCGCACCCCTGGACGTTGCGATGCCCGCCGGCGGGGGCATGGCCTCCCTCGAGCAGGGATCCAGCGGGCACGGGGCGCCGGGCGACCTGCCCGACCCCACCTCCGAGGACGACGCCGACGGCATCGGCCAGATCGATGCCCAGGAGATCCTGGAGCTGAACCGGCGCTTCGCCGAGGTGCGCCGCAGCGTCGGCACGCTGGAGCGCCAGCTGCTGCAGGGGCCACGCAAGTACTCCCGGAGGGATCTGAGCGAGCAGCGCGGCATCCCCGGTCGCCTGGCCGCCGTGTACTGGCGCTCGCTCGGCTTCACCCCCGTGGACGAGGACACCGTGGTGTTCACCGAGGAGGACGCCTACGCGATCGGCGACCTCGCCTCCCTGGTCGAGGACGGCGCCCTGAGCGAGCGCGCCTTCGCCAGCATCACCCGCGGGCTCGGATTCCACATGGGGCGCCTGGCGATGTGGGCCACCGAGGCCCTGGTCGACGAGGCCAAGGCGGCCGGCCGCAGTGACGCCGAGGCGCGCCTGGAGATGCTCGACTCCGTCCCCGACCTGCTGGAGACCCTGGAGTCGCAGGTGATGTTCGCCTTCCGCAGGCAGCTCGCCGCCTATGCGGCCCGGGCCGGATCCGAGGTGCTCCACCGCGACACGGACGAGCTGTTCCCGCTGCAGCGGGCCGTTGGCTTCGCCGACCTGGTGCAGTTCACCCGGCTCTCCCGGGACCTTACCGGTGCCCAGCTGGCCGACGTGGTGGGGCGCTTCGAGGCCGCCGGGCGCGACATCATCTCCGTCGGCGGCGGGCGTGTGGTCAAGACGGTGGGCGACGAGATCATGTTCCTGGCCGACACGCCGGAGGACGGCGCCCAGATCGCAGTCACCCTGGCCGAGGCCATCAGCGCCGACCCGGACCTGCCCCCGGTGCGGGTGGCGTTCGTGTGGGGATCGATGTTCTCCCGCTACGGGGACGTGTTCGGGCCCTCCGTGAACCTCGCCGCCAGGATGGAGTCGGTGGCCAGGCCCGGGACCGTGCTGGTGGACGCCGACACTGCCCGCGCGGTGGCCGAGGCGCTGCCCGGCGGTTTCGCCGCCTCCGAGGGGGAGGACGTGGAGCTGCACGGCATCGGCGCAGTGAGGGTGCGCGAGCTGACCAGGGATCGCTCCACGCCCCTCAACCTGGGGCTCTGAGAGGTCACGGCGTAGGATGAGCCCCGTGACACGCCTACTTCTCGTCGAGGACGACTCCGCCATCGCCGAACCGCTCTCCCGCGCGCTGGACCGCGAGGGGTACACGGTCATGCGTGCCTCCCGCGGCATGGACGCCCTGGCCATCGCGGCCGGGGCCGATCCCATCGACGTGGTCATCCTGGATCTCGGGCTGCCCGATCTCGATGGGCTCGAGGTGGCTCGTCGGCTGCGCAAGGGCGGCCTGGAGTCGCCGATCCTGATCCTCACCGCCCGCGCCGACGAGGTCGATGCAGTGGTGGGGCTCGATGCCGGGGCCGATGACTACGTCACCAAGCCGTTCCGGCTGGGCGAGCTGCAGGCCCGCATCCGTGCCCTGCTGCGCAGGGCTCAGGCCGCCGAGGAGTCCGGCGACTCCTTCGACGTGCACGGCGTGTCCCTGGACGTCGCGGCGCGCCGCGCCTACGCCGACGGTGAGGAGCTCACCCTCTCGGCCAAGGAGTACGACCTGCTCACCGTGCTGGTGCGCGAGGCCGGCAGCGTGGTCACGCGTGACGACCTCATGCGCGAGGTGTGGGGCGCCGAATGGTGGGGCTCCACCAAGACCCTGGACATGCACATCTCCTGGCTGCGCCGCAAGCTCGGCGATGACGCCACCAACCCCCGCCGCATCTCGACCGTGCGCGGTGTCGGCTTCCGTTTCGAGACCGGTCAAGGGAGCTGACGCGTGCGGCAGCGCGTGCTGCAGGCCACGCTCATCACCGTGCTGCTGGCTGTGCTGATGCTCGGCATCCCGCTGGGGTACTCCTGGTTGCAGCTGAACCGGCAGCAGTTGAACGGCCAGGCTCTGGACATCCTCGAGGCGGTGCGCATCGACACCGACCAGCGACTGGCGCAGGGACGGCCCTTCGACACCGCGATGCTGCAGCGGCACGTGGACGCCCAGCCCAACCTCAACGTGACCATCGTCGTCACGCACGAGGGCGAGACCATCCAGGCAGGGGACCCTGTGGGCCCCAATCCCGTGTCCGTCTCGACGCCCGGGGCGCAGGAGCAGTACATCACCGTCTACATCCCCCAGTCCGAGGTGCGCGCTCACACCGCCAGCGCCTGGGTGCTGATCGTGGTGGCGGGGCTGTCCTCCCTCTCCATCGGCGTCTCGGTGGCACTGTGGCAGGCGCAGCGGATCTCCATGCCACTGGCCAGGCTGAACCGCCGCGCCGAGGAGATGGGCGCCGGCCGTGCCCGCGGGCCGTGGGAGGCCAGCGGCATCTCGGAGATCGACGACGTGGCCGAGGAGCTCACCCGCTCCGGTGCGATGCTCGCCGAACGGCTGGAGGCGGAGAGCCGCCTCGCCTCCGATGCCTCCCACCAGCTGCGCACCCCGCTGACCGCGCTGTCCATGCGGGTCGACGAGATCCTCGCCACCAGCTCGGAGGAATGGGTGCGGGAGGAGGCCCGCATCGCCCTCGAGCAGATCGACCGGCTCACCGAGGTGGTGCACGACCTGATCAACGCGCCACGCTCCTCCCAGCGCCGCAGCCCCGGTGTGGTGGAGCTGCGGTCCGTCCTCACCCAGCAGAGCGAGGAGTGGTCCCCGGCGTTCCGCAAGGCGGGCCGGGAGCTGCGGATCCAGGTGCCCCGCAGCGCTGCCGTCTGGGGCTCCGTCGGTCCCTTCACCCAGGTGATCGCCACCCTGATCGAGAACTCGCTGGTGCACGGAGGGGGCCGCACCCTGGTCAAGGTGCGACGCAATGACCACTCCACCGTGGTGGAGGTCTCCGACGAGGGCCCCGGTATCGACCCCGAGCTCGGCAAGCGCGTCTTCGAGCGCTCCGTCTCCGGGGCCCGCTCCTCCGGCACCGGAGTGGGCCTGGCCCTTGCACGCACCCTGGTCGAGGACGACGGCGGCCGGCTCGAGCTGCTCTCCGAGGTGCCCGCCTCCTTCGGCATGTTCCTGATCTCCGCGCCCGGGGAGGAGGCCGGTTTCGAGGAGACCACCCGGACCGAGGCCAGCGATGACCTCTCGCTGCTTCCCCAGGGGTCCGTGGTGCGCAGGCGTCACCGCCACGGTGCACGGCGCCGGAGCCACGGCAGCAGCGCACTGGCCTCGGGGGTGGTCTTCACGGACGCCGAGGAGCCCACCGAGGACGACAGCCGCCGCACCGGGGCCAGGAGCGGGTCCTAGACTGTCGGACGTGCCTGATGACACCCCTTGCTCGCCCCTGACCGCGCCACCCCGGATCGGGGTGGTGGGCGCTGGGCAGCTGGCCCGGATGATGCTGGGGCCCGCGATCGAACTGGACCTGCCGCTGACCGTGCTGGCCTCCGATCCCGCAGAGAGCGCCGCCGTGGTCGCCGGCAGCGTGCGCACGGGCCGTCATGACGAGGAGAGCGCCGTGCGCGCTCTCGCAGCCGAGGTGGACGTGCTCACCTTCGACCACGAGCACGTCCCGACGGCGTTCCTCGAGCGACTGGTCACCGACGGTGACGTGCGGGTGCGCCCTGGTCCCGGTGCCCTGGTACACGCCCAGGACAAGCTGGTGATGCGCCGCCGCCTCACCGAGCTGGGGCATCCCTGCCCCCGCTGGTGGCACGTGCGCGGCATCGAGGATCTCGACTGCGCGCTCGCCGAGAACGACGGCCCGCTGGTCGTGAAGACCCCGCGCGGCGGGTACGACGGCCACGGCGTGCGCATCATCGAGCGCGCCGAGGACGCAGCCGACTGGCTCGAGCAGCACGGAGAGCTGCTCGCCGAGCAGAAGGTGCCCTTCATGCGGGAGCTCTCCGCGCAGGTGGCCCGCCGACCCGGTGGCCAGTCGATCACCTACCCCGTCGTGCAGTCCGTGCAGCGCGACGGGGTGTGCTACGAGGTGGTCGCCCCCGCCCCGGACCTGGACCAGGATGCCCAACAGCGCATCCAGCAGCTGGCGGCGGCCATCGCCGAGGACCTCGACGTGGTCGGCATGCTCGCCGTCGAGCTGTTCGAGACCGCCGGGGGAGAGGTGCTGGTCAACGAACTGGCGATGCGCCCCCACAACACCGGCCACTGGTCCATGGACGGTGCGGTCACCGGCCAGTTCGAGCAGCACCTGCGTGCGGTGGCCGATCTGCCCCTGGGAGCGACCGACATGCTGGCTCCGTGCGCGGTGATGGTGAACCTCCTGGGCGGGGCAGCCTCGGAGCTTTTCACGGGTGCGCACGCCGCCATGGAGGCGGACCCGGGCGTCAAGGTGCACCTGTACGGCAAGTCGGTGCGTCCCGGTCGCAAGCTCGGGCACGTCACCGTGGTGGGGAAGGACCCCGAGCAGCTGCTGGCCCGCGCCCACCGCGCCGAGAAGCGCATCATCGACGGCCCCGACGCCATGGAGGAGAACCCGTGAACCAGACCCCGCTGCCCGCTTCGGCGGACTCCCCGCCCCCGGCTAACACCCCGCTGGTGGGCATCGTGATGGGCTCGGACTCCGACTACCCGGTGATGCGCGCCGCCCAGGAGGCCCTTGCCGAGTTCGGCATCCCCGTGCAGGTCGATGTGGTCTCCGCCCACCGCATGCCCGAGGACATGGTGGCCTGGGGCCGCTCGGCCGCCGATCGCGGCCTGCGCGTGGTCATCGCCGGAGCCGGTGGCGCCGCCCACCTGCCCGGCATGATCGCCTCCCTCACCCCACTGCCGGTGATCGGGGTGCCCGTGCCGCTGAAGCACCTGGACGGCATGGACTCCCTGCTCTCGATCGTGCAGATGCCCGCCGGGGTGCCGGTGGCGACCGTGTCCATCGGCGGTGCCCGCAACGCCGGCCTGCTCGCCGCCCGCATCCTCGCCGCCGGGGTCGACGATCATGCCCTCGCCCTGCGCGAACGGATGCTCGCCTTCCAGCACGAGCTGCGGGAGACGGCGGTGGCCAAGGGGGAGAGGCTGCGGAGCGAGGCCGGGAGCAGCGGCCCGTCGTCCCGGTGAGCGTTGCCGTCGAACGGTAGGGTCGAGCGCATGAAGGAATCTCCCGCGTACCGGGTCGCCCCCGGTGCGGACATCTCCGAGGACGCCACCATCGGCGAAGGAAGCTCCATCTGGCATCTCGCCCAGGTGCGTGAAGGCGTGCACATGGGTCGCGACTGCGTGGTGGGCCGCGGCGCCTACATCGGCAGCGGCGTGCAGATGGGCAACGGCTGCAAGATCCAGAACTACGCCCTGGTGTACGAGCCGGCGAAGCTGGCCGACGGCGTGTTCGTGGGCCCGGCGGCCGTGTTCACCAACGACCACTTCCCACGCGCGGTCAACCCCGATCTCAGCCCGAAGTCCGCCTCGGACTGGGAGCCGGTGGGTGTGACCTGCCAGGAGGGTGCCTCGATCGGTGCCCGCGCCGTGTGCGTGGCTCCCGTGACCATCGGCGCCTGGGCGATGGTCGCCGCCGGCGCCACCGTGGTCAAGGACGTGCCGCCGCATGCTCTGGTGGCAGGGGTCCCGGCCAAGCGCATCGCCTGGGTGGGACGCTCGGGGGAGAAGCTGCTGCCCGCCTCCGACGGCACCGACGCCTGGGTGTGCCCCACCACCGGTGAGTGGTACATCCCCGATGAGACCTCCGGCGGGCTCCAGCTCGCCTCCGCCCCTGTGATCGATGCACCGCGCCCGGCTCTGCTGGACGACGATGCGGCCGAGCCCGGGGATCTCGACCCTGCAACCCATGACGACAAGGACGGACGCACCACATGAGCACCCCGAGCCAGGACCTTCCCATGATCCCTGCGGCTAAGCCGATCATCGGCACCGAGGAGCGCGAGGCCGTCGACCGCGTGCTCGCCTCCGGCATGATTGCCCAGGGCCCCGAGGTCAAGGCCTTCGAGGAGGAGTTCTCCGCGCAGCTCGCCGGCGGCCGTGAATGCGTGGCCGTGAACTCCGGCACCTCCGGCCAGCACCTGGGGATGCTCGCCGCGGGTCTGAAGCCCGGGGACGAGGTGATCGTGCCGTCCTTCACCTTCGCGGCGACCGCGAACTCCGTGGCCGTCTCGGGGGGCGTGCCGGTGTTCGTCGACATCGACCCCGAGACCTTCTGCATCGACCCGGAGGCCGTGCGCGGTGCGATCACCGAGCGCACCGTGGGCATCCAGCCGGTGCACCTGTACGGGCATCCGGCTCCCATGGACCAGATCATGGACATCGCCCGTGAGCACGGGCTGTGGGTGTTCGAGGACGCCGCGCAGGCCCACGGCGCCACCTGGAACGGCACCCAGGTGGGCGCCTTCGGCCGGGGCGCCATGTACTCCCTGTACCCCACCAAGAACATGACCAGCGGTGAGGGCGGCATGGTGGCCTGCGAGGACGTAGAGCTCGCCCGCGTGGTGCGCCTGCTGCGCAACCAGGGCATGGAGACGCAGTACGCCAACGAGATCGCCGGCTTCAACAACCGCATGACCGACATCCACGCCGCGATCGGCCGGGTGCAGCTGACCAAGCTCGGGCAGTGGACGAAGCGACGCCAGGAGCTGGCGGCCCGCTTCGACGCCGAGCTGCAGGGCGTCATCACCCCGGTGGTGCGCGAGCAGGCCACCCACGTGTACCACCAGTACACGATCCGCATCGAGGGAGCCACCGGCGAGCAGCGTGACCGCTTCGCCACGGCATTGCGCGAGGAGCACAAGGTGGGATGCGGCGTGTACTACCCGACGCCTGTGCACCGTCTGCCCTCCTACGGGCTGGAGCTCGACCTCCCCGTCACCGAGCAGGTGGCCCGCGAGGTGCTGTCGCTGCCGGTGCACCCCTCCGTGAGCGACGAGGACGCCCAGCGCGTCATCGACGCTGTCAACACCGTGGCCAAGGCAGGTGCCTGAGATGAACCAGCAGACCGCGCAGAAGAAGACCCTGCGTGCCGGACTCATCGGCCTGGGCATGATGGGGCGTCACCACGCCCGCAACCTCAAGGCGCTCGAGGGCGTGGACCTGGTGGCCGTCGCCGATGCCCACGGCGACCCGCACGGTGCCGCACCCGGCTACGAGGTGCTGCCCGACATCGACGCCCTGATCGCCGCTGGCATCGACTACGCCGTGGTGGCGGTGCCCACCCAGTTCCACAAGGACGTCGTTCTCGCCCTGGCCGAGGCCGGTGTGCACACCCTGGTGGAGAAGCCCCTGGCCTTCGACATCGGTGAGGCGGAGGAGATCACCGCCGCCTTCGAGAAGGCGGGACTGGTGGGCGCTGTGGGCTACATCGAGCGCTACAACCCCGCCCTGCAGGAGATGCGCAAGCGCATCGCCGATGGCCAGCTGGGGGAGATCTACCAGATCGCCACCCGACGCCAGGGAGGGTTCCCCGCCCGTATCGCCGATGTGGGGGTGGTGAAGGATCTCGCCACCCACGACCTCGACCTCACCGCCTGGGTGGCGCAGTCCCCCTTCGTGTCCGTGGGGGCCACCTCCACCCGCCGCAGCGGCCGCGAGGACGAGGACATGGTCTCGATCGCGGGCCGGCTGGAGAACGGCACCATCACCGGTCACCTGGTGAACTGGCTCTCCCCCTTCAAGGAACGGGTCACCGTGGTCACGGGCGAGAAGGGCGCGCTGGTGGGGGACACCGTCACCGCCGACCTCACGTTCTACGCCAACGGCGAGAGCACCACCAACCTCTGGGAGTCGATGGCCTCGTTCCGAGGCGTGAGCGAGGGCGACATGGTGCGCTACGCCCTGAAGCGCAAGGAGCCTCTGAAGACGGAGCACGAGGCGTTCCGCGATGCCGTGCTCGGGGTGGACGACTCCAACATCGTCACCATGCGCGAGGGCCTGCACACCGTGCGCACCGTCGAAGCGGTGCTGGAGAGTGCGCGGGACGGGCATGTGGTCGCTCTCTGAGCATTCGAGGCTCACGGCAGGGCGGGGCTGGCACCTACCTGAGGCGTTCGTCCTGCCCGGTGGGCGTCGGCGCAGAGACCGTTGATGGCGACGTCAGCCCAGGGCCGATTCGTAGAACTCCGCGAGCCGTGAGGCGCCGGTGAGGACACTTCGTTCCTTGACCACGAAATCCCGTGCGGCAGTGCTGATCTCGTGACGCATCTGCGAGTTGTCGGGGAGCCAGGTGCTCGCGGCGCGAGCAATGGCTCCAGGAGTGGCGTCGGCACCCACCACTGTGCCGGTGATGCCGTCGCGGATCATCTCCTTCTTGCCGTCCCCATCAGTGACGATCACCGCCATACCGCAGGCCTGCGCCTCTAGGGAGACCAAGCCGGCCCCTTCGCTGTGCGACAGAAGCATCAACAGATCTGACGTCCGCATGACCGAGCGCACTCCTTCGCGGTCGAGGGGCCCGAGAAAACGGATGTGCCCTTCGTGCCCCGCAAGGGCTTCGAGTGAACTGCGCTGTGGGCCGTCCCCGACGATCAGGAGTTCGTGGGGCTGCTCCCGCGCCAGCTCCTGAGATGCGCGGATCACCAGATCGACACGCTTGCGGGGAATGAGCGCGCCGACGTACAGGATGCGGGGTTGCCGATCAGTGGCGCCACCCTCCGCTGGGGTGAAGAAGGTCGTGTCGATGCCCTGGTAGTGGACGTGCAAGCGGTCGGCAGGGGCGCCGGCCTCGATGGCGAGCCGTCGCAGGTGCTCGCTGACAGGCAGCAGGAACAGCGATTCTTGCATTGCGCGGTGCACCTGTGCTGCATGGGCCCGTTCCAATCCGCGAGGGCGTGCCCGGGAGGCGTGAACGACGTCGGTGCCGTGCAGGGTAGTGATCAGCGGCACCCGACAGGTTGAACTGGCGGAGATCGCGCCGCCGCTCCACGTGCCATGGTGCTGGTGGATCAGGTCAGGTGATTGACAGATCACCATCCGGGCCTGCAGAGGCATCGCGAACTTGGCGATTCGGGTCTGCATCGTGTAGGGCAATGGGCCGCGGAGGGCCGGGGTCACGCGCAGTGGCGTCGATCCTTCTCGGACGTTGGCGGCGAGGGGATTGATCCGGAAGTGCCATGACGGATGTGACGCGGCGAGCTGTTCGGCATGTGCGGTGACGAAGTAAGTCGGGGGGATTGCCAGCAGTGCCGTGGTCACCGCGATACGTGCATCCGGTTGAGTCATGGCAGGTCTCCAGATCGTCAGGCGGTCGCCCGATCTTATCGGGCCGAGGTCGTCTAGCATGGCTCCGTTCAACTAGCGGGCATGACGCATACCGGCCACCACAGAGGAGCTGCAACCGAATGGCGACTAGGGTCTGGCCACCGCGGCACCTGAAGCGCCTTATGACGAAGTATCCGACGCTGCGTCACATCACAGTCCTGGTCTCGGGCACCGCTGTCGCTCAGATGGTCGCTTTGGGGGCGTCTGTCATCACTGCACGGCTCTTCACCCCTGCGACCTTCGGCCAGTTCGCGATCTACGGATCACTCGTCTCGATCGTCGCGACGATCGCCTCGCTGCGCATGGACCTCACGATCGTGCTGCCGGAGAGTGACGACGAGGCACGTCGCATCGCCAAGGTGGCGACTGTGTCCAACGCGATCGCAGCAGCAATGGCCTCGATGCTCGCCTTCCTGCTGCACGACGTCATCATGTCCGCCTACGGCAGCAAGGAACTGGCTACCTGGATGCCATTGGTGGGGCTTTCAGTTTTCTTCCTCGCCCAGGTCACAGTGCTGCAGTACTGGTTCAATCGGAAGCAGGACTACCGGACGATCTCCTTGAACCGGGTCCAGCAGATGATCGGTTCAAGCAGTGGGCAGGTGGCAGCGGGAGCTCTGGGCGCGACAAGCCTGCCGGGGCTGATCCTCGGCACCGTGGTCGGGCCCACCTTCGCATTCTTCAATCTGCGCCGTAAGTCCCGTGAACTGTTGGCTCCGATTCCTGACGGGGTGGCTAGCAGCGCCGAACTGCTGAAGCGGTACCGGCGGATGCCACTGCTGAACCTGCCGAACGCACTCATCGATGGCATCCGGTTGAACGGCATCCCTCTCCTCATCGGGCTGGTCGCCCTGGACACGGTGGGACAGTTCAACCGCGCTTGGACGATCCTTCAGGTCCCGATCGGTCTCATGAACAGTGCGATCTCACAGGTCTTCTTCCAGAAGCTGGCTAGAGTGCAACCCGGGGAGATGTACCCGTTGGTGAAGAGCACGATCATCCGTTCGCTGCTCATCACCATCGTGCCGTTTGGGACGGTCTATCTCGTCTCCCCATGGTTCTTCCTCTTCCTCTTCGGGGATCAGTGGGATCTGGCCGGGGACATCGCACGCGCCCTCACCCCATGGCTGGCAATGCAGCTCGTGACCTCTCCGATCTCGACCATCTTCGTGGTCACCGACAAGCAGTCCTGGGTGTTGGCGTTCTCCATCGTGTTCGCGGCGGCCCCGTTGAGCCTGCTCTACTTCTCGCCATTGCCGCTGCTCACGACCCTGACCCTGCTCGGTGCCATGATGGCGGTGATGCTCGTGGGCTTCCTGTCCATGGCCTTGGCCGCGGCCCGTAAGTTCGATGCGAGACCTCCGAAGGCCGGAACCGTACCGGAAGCAGACCAGACAACAGATCCGGAGGCGCACGCATGAGCTCGATCGACATCAGCAGGACAGTTGCAGGATCGCGAGTGCTGTGAAAGTCCTCGTCGTCGCACGGATGTCCGACTTACTCGCCGGAGCATCGGTCCAGCTCCGAATGCCTTCCGACGTGCGGGCGCTTCGCGCCGCCGGACACGAGATCGTCCTTCTCGGTATTACCGAGACCCCATGGCGGTCGTTCCGTGGTGCGCCGCCCCGCACCAGTGAGGTGGACGGGGTGCAGGTGGTGCGCATAGACCTGCCAATGCTGCCCGGCCCGGCAGCGGGTCTGTTGGATGCGCTGCTGCGCCGTGCGCTTCTCCGCGCACTGCGCACAGCAGGTGTCACACGGCCGGATGTCGTCCATGTCCACGCTGATGCGCTCTCGATGACCGCGGGGAAGGTCCTCTCCGTGGTGAGCGGGACCCCATTCGTGATCTCAGCAGATGAGTTCGATGTGCGGTGGATCGCACGCGACCGTGTGCACGAACCGCATTGTGCCCAGGCCCTGCTCGAAGCTCATGCGGTCGCTGTCAGCTCCGACAGCGCTGGCCGCATTCTTCGCTCCCATTGGGTAGTCCCGCGCATCGAGGTCGTCCCGGGATCCGGCAGAGCGGACACCTCTGAGGCGTTGACGGCAGTGCTCCAGCAGGCTGTCATCCGCGCGGATCGGCCGCAGATGGTCTTCCACGCTCCCTATCCCCTGGACCCGGCACCCGCCAGCGCGAGTCGACACCGACCTAATATGATGCTGGAGGCCTTCATCGCCGCGGACCAGCAGCCCCACGTGATCGTCGGGAATCCGCAGCAGCGGCGCCAAGGGTTTTCCGATCTGCGGCGCCGCGTACGAGCGGGGCAAAATATTGAGTTCGTCTACTCCGAGAACTCCACCCAGCCGAATCTTCTTTCTACGAGTATCCGGCACGGGCTGGCACCGCTGCTGGAAGCTGCGATCCTGCAGTGGGCGCGTCGCCGCGGCATCCCGTTCGGGCAGTTTTATAGGGACGTGTACTGGCGATTTCCCGAAAAGCAAGCGCACGTGGCCCTCTATCGTCGGGCCGTCATGCAGATGATGTACAGGTTTGATCTCCTCGCCCTGCTCAGCGCGCACGCCCACTTCTTCATCCCGTCTATGCCGATGAGGGACATCATCCCGGCGCCGACGGGCCGTTGCACTGCTCTCCCACCAGGAGCCTCGGTGACGCAGTCCGAGCGGCCAGCAGGGCTGCATCTTCTGTACGTAGGGGGCGTTGGCCCCGGCCATGAGATCGAGGAGAGCCTGGAGGCCCTGCGGGAGGTCCCGGAGGTGGACCTCACCATGGTCGTCCCTGCGCGAACATGGCAGCAGTACCGTGAACGCTACGAGCCACTTCTGACCCCGAGGGTCCGAGTTGTGCACGCCGGCGCCTCTGAGCTCCCCGAGCTCTACGACCGGGCGAGCGCTTGCCTTCTGATAGTGGAGCCCAATGAGTACCGGAAGTTCGCGGTCCCGATGAAGCTGTACGAGTACCTCGGGTACGGCAAGCCCACACTGGCCTCGGCCGGGACACTCGCCGGTGACATCGTCCGCCAGTTGGGCATCGGGTACGTGACCGGCAACGATCGGCGGGAGATCGCGGACCTCCTCAGGATGCTGCACGCGGATCCACACGAGCTCGGAGACCGAGCTGAGCACGTCGAGGCAGTGCGTTACGAGGAGACCTGGGAACAGAGGGCCCGCACGGTTCGACGGGTGCTGACCGGAGAGAACGACGCGTGAGACTGGATCTGATCGGAGAATGGGCAGCGGTGGTGCCGACAGCACTGCTACTGACAGCGGTGCTGTATGGAGTGGGAGGAGTCGCTCTCGCACTCGTCCGCACGCGGATGACCGCTGTGCTGGCGGGCGGACCGTTGATCACCGCCGCGGTGCTGGCCGTGGGCGGCCTGTTGGCGAACAGCATGGGCATCGTCTACGGGTGGTGGTGCCTGCTGTTGATCACCGCTGTGCTCTGGGGGGCTGCGGCCCTCATCCGTCTGTTGCAGAACAGGGATCGGAACGCTGATGAGTCCCCGACGGGGCTGGTTGCCCGCCGCTCACTGCCTCAGCGTGCACCACTGGCACTGGTCGTGGCCGGGCTCCTCGGCATCTCGACGATGTGGTTGCCCGCGATGCTCGCCACAGCGCCGCACGAGCCGAGCCCCCGCGTCGATCCGATGTACCACTACAACGTACTGAACGCGATCGAGGAGACGGGGGTCGTCTCCATGTTCGCGGCTGTGGATTTCAACTACGGCGTGCAGGTCAGCCACGTCTTCTACCCGACCGTTTGGCACGCAGTCGCCTTCCTCGGAGTTCCGCTGGTGGGGATCATCGCTGCGGCGAACGCCCTGACGTACCTGGTGACCCCGATCCTCTTCGTGGTGAACTCCGCTCTGCTCGGCCGAGTCGTGTTCCACCGCAGTCCTGCCGCGACGGCCACCGCAGCCATAGCGGCGGGGATCCTGCCAGCGTTCCCGGGAGGTCTCGCTTTCACCAGGGCTTTCTGGCCTAACGAACTGGCCGTCGCGATGCTTCCGGGGCTACTGGTCCTCATGATCCTGCTCCTGCGCCGCTCACGCCCGGGCCTGGTGCGCAGTCATCCCTGGACGTATCTGCTCACCATCACCATCACACTCACGGCGATCGCGGGCCTCGGCTTCACCCACCCCTCGGTGTTCTTCAGCTTCGTCCTGATCGCTGTGCCGCTGCTCCTCGGTGCAGTTCTCAAGGCCCTCCGTGTGGTGCGCCGGACCATGTCCCGCCGTGCTCATCACGCCTTCGTCCTGGTCCTCATCGGTGTCTCGATCATCTGCGTGACCATCCTGTTCATCCCGGACCAGGTGCGCTCCTTCGTCATGCGCCAAGGGGTTCAGAGGTGGGACGACTTCCTGCTGAAGGGTGTCAGCATGATGGTCAACTGGCCGACGGATGTGGAGAACCCTGCAGGGGTCCTGATGGCTCTGGTCTACATCCCATTGGTAGTGATCGGCATCTGGCAGCTGTGGCATCGCCGGGAGCACCGCTGGGTCACGGTGGCATGGGTAATCCAGCTGCTGGTCATTGCGGGATCGTACTTCCCACTGCCGCTGTTCTCATCCGTTAGCGGGTTGTGGTACTCGGACACTTTCCGCCTGTACGCAGTTCAAGCGGTGATCCTCCCGCTGGTCATCACCGCCTGCGCCGCATGGGTGCAGGGCTTGCGGAGTGAGAAGGGGAGCTTGTCCATGAGGGTCCGCTGGACAGCCGTGTGGGCGGCGATCCTCGCAGGGCTGCTCGGCACCGCCTACATCACTCTGGGCGGAGCGAGGAACGTCGGTTGGGCCTCGCCGGACGCTCGCCCCGTTGCCGTGTCCCCGGAATGGGAGCTGCTGGAGCGCACAGATCAGGTCCTGCCAGGGGACGCGATCGTGATCGGTGATCCTGCATCCGGGGTTGCGTACGTGCCACTGGTCTCGGATGCGGACTCCGTCTTCACCCAGATGAACACCAGAGATGTCGACGAGGACGGCGCGTTCCTGCTGGAGAACTTCGACGACATCCACCAGGATCCACGTGTCTGCGATCTGCTGGAGCACTACGGGATCGGGTACTTCTACGAGGACGCCCCGTTTGAGTACAACTACAGTGAGCGCGAGGAAGTGATGCCGGGCTTCTACGAGGTGGACACGTCGGACGGTTTCACTCTTCTGGACGAAGGCGGCGGAGCAAAGGTGTGGCGGATCGATGCCTGTGGTCCGATCGAGCCGAATGATGCCTGGTGGCAACGCGCTGAGCGGAAGGATCCGCTGATCGACGGCCTCGACTCCGGCCAACCCGATGTGCTCTATCCCGAGACGGAGTGACCTGCCTGCGCGTCTACGGTCGATGCATCATGAATCGTGGTCGTGCCGGCCGATGAGGAAGTCGACGTAGTCCTGGCGAATGGTGGCGCGATCGCGTGAACCCAGGACCCATGCCCGACAGGCTGCGCTCTCCCGGTCAAAAGCATCTGGCGCCTGGAAAGCACGAATGCGATCGACCGCCTCCTGCACACTCGAACTTATCCAGGACCGCGGGTACACCATTCCTGCGCCACCCCACGGCGCGATCTCCGGCCAATCGCGGACGACCGGGATGCACCCCGCTGCGGCGCCTTCGGCCACGGCCTCATGGGTGCCTTCGGCCCGGGATGACGACAGGATGTAACCGCTGCTTGCAAGGATCTCCGCCACGTCCGACCGGTACCCCAGGATCTCCACCCCCGGCCCGAGGTCCTCTATCTGCGCTGCGACCTGAGTGGACCATTGTGCGGTGTAGGGACTCGTTGCATCTTCCAGGGTGGGACCTATGAGCGTGAGGACGTACCGCTCATCCTGCTCGCGAAGCTGCCTCAGGAGCGTCAGCGAGAACGACACGTCCTTGATAGGTAGGGCCCATCCGATCTGCACCAGTCGAAACCTGTCCTTCTCATCGGCAGGACTGAACGGCCGCAGGTCATGGATGTTCTGCAGGATCGGCAACTCGCCGACCTGCTCCGCACGCGGTGAGATCGATGTGATGAGAGAGCGTATCGGGAAGGCCACGAACCCGATGGCGTCGTAAGCGGCGCTGCGGGCCAGCAGTGGGTACGGGGTGAGTATCTCGAATCGGTGGATCCGTGCGACGACCCGAAGTCCGTAATCAGAGAGGTCCAAGAAGCTGAACCAAGCGAATGGAAAGGTTCCCCATTCCACGAGAACCGTGTCGGCCCAGCGCAGGGGCTCTTTCATCTGATCGGGGACCGGATGCAGACGCTGCGTTCGGTTCCAGGCGCCGCGCATGCGGATGGCCAGGCCGTGGGAGGGGCGTTCGGGGAAGGGGAGGGTGGAGACGTCCACCGAGCGGAACTCGAGATCGGTGTGTTCCGACAGGTCGGCCTTCACCCTGTCGATGAACGTCCAGGATGAGTGGCAGACGATGAGCACCCGGTGAGGGCGTTCACCCGGGGGGTCGCCTGCGTCGCGGGCGGGATCATGCTGCGAGGGGGCCGGATCGTCCGGGCGGAGCAGCATCTGCTGCGCAGCCGGTGAAAAGAGGAATGGCGAGAGGAACTCCCCGGAGCGCACCATCAGAGGCGAGTCGAGCAGGCCGTAGTGGACCGAGCGGTGGTAGGCGAGCCGTACCGCGAGGTCCACCCATGCGACGCTGATGCGCTGACGGCCTGCGGACAGAGCGTGATCTGCCATGGCGAGTAGATCCTCGACGACCGGCTCCACCTGGTCCCACGGCAGTTGGCGACCGTTCTCGAGAGCATCGAGTGTTTCCGAGTACCGTGCGAGCGCCCGCCCCCATCCGCGACCGACGGTCATGAGAGCGCCCCGTCCGGCGCGTGCCCATGATGCTCCACCCCCCAGGAGGCGCGTCAGCCGGTGCCGCACGAAATCGCTGAGCTGATCAGGCCGGGGGAATGAGGACATGGTGTCTCCCAACTGAGATCAGGCGTTTTCGGCCAGAAGGTTCCGCATGATGCGGCGAGCCACCTCGGCGTCCGTGTCGAAGCTCAGCTCTCGTGAGGCACCATCCGTCGCCGCTTTCCATCGCCGCAGGTCCTCAGCGGTGATGGCGTGGAGTGACGCGACGCAGTCCGCGCGACTGAACCCCCTGGCGACCGGGCCCAGATCGTGCTCGCGCACGATCGGCTCCATCTCGACACTGGGGCCGATGGCGATGCCCAGACGGCCCTGGACGTAATCGAAGAACTTGTTGGGCAAAGTGAGTCGAGCGTTCGTGTTGAACGGCTCGATCCAGAAAACTCCCAGATCGTAGGCGTTCAGGGTGGCCGGGAGCTCGGCAGGAGCAACAGGAGGATGGAAGCGGACACGATCGCTTCCTTCCGCCCGGCTGCGCAGCGTGCGCAGATAGGCACCGTTGTCGTTGCCCGGCACCAGGTAGAGGTCCAGGGTGAACCGCTCGGGCAGGGCCATCACGGTATCGATCATCAACTCGAGGTTGCGACCTGCCACAGCCGCCCCGGAGTGGACCAGTCGAACCCGGTCCTCGATCACCGCTGTAGGCGCGAGATCCTGCCATCGAGCTGAGTTCCGCATCACCGTGGTCCGGATCCCGTACCGCCCGTCGTACAGGGCGGCGATCTTTCCGCCAACAGCGGTCACCTCCTGGCATCGGGGGAGATAGGTGCGACACAGGTGGTCCATCAGGGGAGCGACCAACAGGCGCCAAGAAGCGATGTGCGTGCGTTCTTCCGGGGCCCATTCGTGCATGTCGGCCCAGATGGGGCTCCCATGGGCAACCGCGTCAGCGAGAGCGAGGATGCGTGCTTCGTTGGCCACCACCGCATCGAAGCGCCGCCCCCTCAGTGCCTTCAGCACCCACTGCACAGCGGGAGCTGCGAGTTCTGCGCTGCGCAACCGGCGAGCGGCCAAGCGCGCCACCCCCGTGATCGACTGCGGAAGAGTCTTGAGGTCCGGCGGCACCTCGATGTGCTCATCGGAATCCTGCGGTGCGGGCCCGTACCCCACCGTGGTGACGTGTCCGAACTCCTTGACGACGGAAAGCTGTCGTAGGACACGAGAGTCACGGTCGATCGGCGAAAGGCTGATCAGCAGTATCGCGGGGGTTGGCACGGGCCCACTATAGCGATGCTGTGCCAGGGGAGGTCTGCCGGCGGGGATGGGCTGCCTACCAGCAGTGATGGAGTGCCTGCCAGGAATGGCTGGACCGCGGACCAGTACACTCGACGCGTCGCATCGGCGCAGCATCCATTCCGTCCGAGCCGAGCGAGCAACCCCGATGAGAGGTGCACCATGCTCAAGGCAGTCATCAACAGGTTGCGTCGAGCGATGCCAGGTCGGAGGGTCCAGGTCGGCCGCCGCAGCGAGGATCGGCGGCTCACGGGTCGCGTGGTCGTGGCGACGCGCCTGTACGCACCGGAACCCACCCCGGCAGCGTTCCGTCACGAGGCTCTGGTCGACGAGCTGCGGCGCCGTGGGCATCGTGTCCGGGTCCTCACCTCCTCACTGCCCCGTTCTGTTCCGGTGCAGGATGACAGTGACGTCTCCCGCTGGCCGGTGCTGCGTGATTCCCAGGGGCATGTGAAGGGCTACGCCTCTTACATGAGCTTCGACATTCCGTTGATCCTGCGTCTCCTCGCTGTTCGGTCTCCGCGGGTGTTCGTCGTCGAACCGCCGCCGACCACTGGCTTCGCCGTGATGCTGGTATCGCTGATCCGTCGGGTCCCCTACGTCTACTACGCCGCTGATGTATGGGCTGACGCCAGCCGCACGTTGCAGGGCGTCCCCGGCATCGTCCCTGCAGTACTGGGGATCGTCGAACGCATGGTCTGGAGGAGAGCCGCGCTGATCCTTGCCATTTCTCCCGGGGTCCAGCAGCGTATTCACGAGCTGATCGGTCAGCGAAGCGCCATCGCAATGGTGGGCAATGGGATCCGGATGAACGGGTACACCATCGAAGGTCCGGAACGAGGATCGGCAGGATCTCCCCGATTCATCTATGCGGGGACGGTGTCCGAATGGCATGGGGCCGGGATCTTCATCGACGCCTTCATGGCGGTTGTGGCGAAGCACCCCCATGCTCGCCTGATCTTCTTCAGCGAAGGCGCGCACAAGAGCGCGCTCGAGCAGAAGGTCGCGCGCGCAGGCATCGCGGGGGTGGAGTTCCATTCCCGGGTCCCCACCGAGGAGCTGTCACGCCACCTTCGCAGTGCTGTGGCTTCACTCGCCTCGGTCGCCCCAGGGCAGGGATACGACTTCGCCATTCCCACCAAGATCTACGCCTCCACGGCTTCCGGCACCCCCGTGATCTATGCCGGGACAGGACCGTCTGTCGGGATGGTGCAGGACGGCGGCCTGGGGTGGGCCGTCGACTATACGACTGATGCCGTGGCTGAGGCGATGCTCATGGCTATCGCGGCACGAGCGGACGGCACCGCGCCGAGCCCCTCGACACTGCGGGAGTGGACCGCTGAGCATGCGAGCCTCGAGGCCAGTGCCGCACAGATCGTGGACCTCTTGGAAGCAGTCGAGCGCGGCGACGCAGCGAGCTGAACCTTCCAGGGCAGGCCTCGGCCGGTCAGTCGCATTCGATCGCATACAGCGCGGAGTGGTGCGTGGAGGCCAATGGCGTGAGCCCGTCGATCCGGGTCTTCTGGAGAGGCGTGTAGTCCGGACTCGAGTTGTAGCTCCGGGCATCGACGTACACGTAGCCGACCCCAGCTCGTTCCAGCACGTCGCAGTTCTGTGCGGAGGGGTTCGCCGCGGCCTCGATCACCTCGGGGTCCGGTGGGCGCAGGGCATGGCCAGCTGTCGGGAAACGTACCGGTTGGCCGGACTGAGCGAACAGATGCGCGCCGCCTGAGAATGGACTGGCTACGAGGACCTTGTCATGGTCCAGGGTCGGGCCGATGGCTTGCAGCAGCTCCCACTCCTCGGTGTCGAAGTATCGGTTGCGGTCGCTGCGTTCGAGATCGAAGTTCGCGGTTGTGTTCTGGACGCGCTGTGGGATGCTCGACAGTGCCAGCACCGTCACGATCACGGCCCCGATGGCAACACCGTGACGTGCCCGCTCGATGCTCCGGGACCTGCCTGACATCCACCAGCGGCCGATCTGGGCGAGGCCTGGAATGGCGATCGTCACCGCGATGAGGGTCATGAGCATCGAGATCCGATCCTGGCCGCGATACCACAGCACGCTCAGTCCCAGACGAGAATCGACAGCGGCATCGAGGTAGAGAGCCGATGCGATCGTCGCACACAGCAGCGGTCCCCAGGAACGGCGACGCAGAAGACTCCATGCACCGATCCATGCGAGGACCCACAACCCCACGCCCGCTGACATCGGCCACACAGTCAAGAGCCCGGTGGCCACCTCACCGACCGCTTGCGGCAAGGGCACGGCGAGACCACCGTCGAAGTCCTGGGCGACGGCGCTGGCTGGGAGCAGCACGACGGCGAGCACCGCTGCGCCGGCGGCGGCTGGCACCAATGCCAGTGGCCATCGAGACCTCTGGATCCTCACGATCCGGAAGGCATCCAGTGCGGTGAAGGCCAGCGCCATTATGCAGGCTGCCACGAACACATTGGGGTGGAGCAGTGCGACGCCGGCCATGCAGAGAACGATCAGCCCCAACGAGATGATGAGGCCCTGGGGTCGGACTTGCCCGGCTGCCGATGCTCGCCACGCGGAGATCGCCAGCGCCCCTACTCCCGGCAGCACTGCGAATGCGACGAGGTTCGGCGTCGCGGAGAGATGCACCCATTCACTGAGAGGTGACGCCGGAGCCAACAGGGCCATCGCTGCAGCGGCCGGCCCGGCCCACGGTACCCGCGGCCACAGAGCGCGTGCCAGAAGGGCGAGCCCTACCGACCATGGCACCACGGCCATCGTGATGGCAGCGGCGTTGTGGGCGATCAGCGTGGGGGCAGGGACGAGAGCTGCCACATCGTGGAACGCGGCGGGATAGAGGCTGGCCCGGGAATCCGAGAAGGCGATCGTGCCGAGGGTGAGTGTAGAGCCGTCACCAGTGGAACGGACGTGTTCGATGGCGTTGAGGTGGTACAGAGCATCCCACCGCTGCAGCACTGCGCCGACGCCCGGCATCGACCAGAGGACCGGGCCGACCGCGATGAAAGCAGAAGCACCCACGGCAACGGCCCAACCGATCAACTCCCGCCCGCGCAGGGTGGCAGCGCGGGGAACGGCCGGAATCGGTGCATGGACGCACCAGCGCCCCGAGACTGCTGCGATGACTGCGATGAGCGCCGTCGAGATGACAGCAGTAGGAGCTCCCCAGGCCACCCCGACTTTCTCGGCAATGATGGCGCTGATCGCGAACCCGCCGGCGGTCAGTGCCGGTGCCGCTCCCATGGCGTACAAGCGCGGAAGGCGCGCCAGGCGAGCCCAACAGTACCCCGGGGCATAGACGAGCAGAACGGTGCAGAGGACCGCGACGGTGAAATGGCCCGCATCAGCCATCAGTCATCGAGCGATGCGCGAGGCTGCAAGGACTTGTTCCGGTAGCTCAGTGTGTCCTCAGCCTCATCGATCGCGAGACGTCTGGCCAGATAAGTGGTGCGCTTCTCCTCGTTCTTGGCGCGAGCCTCCTGCAGGGCGAGGAAGCCCAGCAGCACCACCACCGTCGCGTACAGCAGCAGGTCCGCACCTCGTCCCACACCCACGAAGTTCGCCACCTGCGTGAGCACCGTCGGGAAGATGACGGTGAGCACCGCGAAGATCGCGAAGAAGATGATCAGCAGGCGCCGCACCGCGAGCTGCTTGGCCCCGCGCTTCATGAATAGCCATGCCGTGATCACCACGATGCCCAGGATCAGCAGCATCTGGATGATGAACGAACGGTTCGCGAAGGCCCTCCCACCCGGAGGCGAGGCCAGCAGGTCGCCCCCGGCTGTGATCAGGGGGAGGGTGTCGGTGAGCAGCGGCAGCATGGGCAGTCCCGAGGGTCCGATCAGTTCTCGGCGTGGGTGGAGGCGGAGCCGTCGCCGAGGACCAGGCGGGGGGTGCCGGTCCAGTTCTCGGCGGTGGTGATGTTGCGGCCGTCGATGATCAGCTTCACCCCGGGCACATCACTGGCGGTGAGCTCGGCGTATTCGGGGTGGTTGGTCTGCACGATCACCAGGTCCGCCGCCTCCCCGATGGTGTACGGGTCCCAGCCGAAGCCCTGCAGCTCCTCGGGGGTGTAGAACGTGTCATGCACCGCCACCTGGGCACCGCGCTTGCGGAGTGCTTCGACCACGGGGAACACACCGGAGAACGCGGTCTCCTTCACTCCGGCCCGGTAGGAGGCGCCCAGCACCACGGCCTTCATCCCCGCCAGGTCGCCCAGCAGTGACGCGGCCCGCTCCACCAGCTTCTCGGGCACCGAGGCGTTCAGGGTGCGTGCGGTGCGCACCGTCTCCGCATGCGGGTCGGTGGAAAGGTACAGCCGCGGGTACACCGGGATGCAGTGCCCGCCCACCGCGATGCCGGGCTGGTGGATGTGCGAGTACGGCTGCGAGTTCGACGCCTCGATCACTTTATACACGTCGATCCCGTTGTCCTGCGCGAACAGCGCGAACTCGTTGGCCAGCCCGATGTTCACATCCCGGTACGTGGTCTCGGCCAGCTTGGCCAGCTCCGAGGCCTCCGGGGAGCCCAGGTCCCACACCCCGTTGGGGCGGGCCAGGTCCGGGCGCTCGTCGAAGGTGAGCGCGGACTCGTAGAACTCCCGGGCCTTTGCCGCGCCCTCCTCGCTGATGGCGCCGATCAGCTTGGGGTACTTGCGCAGGTCCTCGAACACGCGGCCGGTCAGCACCCGCTCCGGGGAGAACACCGCGAAGAAGTCCTTCGATTCCTTCAGGCCGGAGATCTCCTCGATCATCGGCACGAAGCGGCCACGCAGGGTGCCCACCGGCAGGGTGGTCTCGTAGGAGACCAGGGTGCCCGGGGTGAGGTGCTCGGCCAGGGAGCGGGTCGCGGCGTCCATCCACGCGAAGTCCGGCTCCCACGTCTCGTCGTTCACGAACAGCGGCACCACGATCACCACCGCGTCCGCGCCGGGGATCGCCTCGGCGTAGTCCGTGGTGGCCCGCAACCGGCCGGCCGGCACCAGCTCGGAGAGCTTTTCCTGCAGATGCGCTTCCCCGGGGAACGGTTCGGTGGCCTGGTTGATCAGCTCCACCTGCTTCGCGTTCACATCCACACCGATCACCTCGTGACCGGCATCGGCGAACTGCACCGCCAGCGGCAGCCCGATCTTCCCCAGAGCGACGACAGCAGTCTTCACGACGATTACTCCTCCTCGGACGCCGCACAGGCGTCAGGTTCGACGGTGTCGACCACCGGTGGCGGTCACGCCGACAGGGTATCCTCCATCGGGCGTCCGAGCCCTGAACCGGGCCCCGCGTAGATCGATGTGCGATGCATCGCTCCGGCCACCGCGACACCCGGCTGGCGGGCGCTGATCCGACGTGCCGTCCCGTTCCGTCCTTAGAGTGAGCACATGAGCCCAGAATCGCCCACCCCGGAGCCAGCCCCCGGAGCCGATACGACCTGGTTCGTGGTGCCGCTGTTCAACGAGGGCACGGTGGTGGGCGACGTGATCCGCGATCTCCGCACCCGATACCCGCTGGTGGTGTGCGTGGACGACGGAAGCCACGACGACTCCGCCCGGATCGCAGCGGAGGCCGGGGCGGCCGTGGTGCGCCACCCCTACAACATGGGGCAGGGTGCCGCCCTGAAGACCGGCATCGACTACGCGTTGCGCGACCCTCACATGCGCCAGATCGTCACCTTCGACTCCGATGGCCAGCACCAGGTGGAGGACGCCGCCCAGATGATCGCGCTGCGGGAGCAGGAGCAGGTGGACGTCGTGCTCGGTTCTCGCTTTCTCGATACGCGCACCAAGCCCGGACTGATCAAACGCCTCGTGCTGTGGGGCGCGGTCCACTACTCGAACCTCACCAGCGGTGTGAAGCTCACCGATGCCCACAACGGGCTGCGGGTGTTCGGACGCGAGGCCTGCGAGAAGATCACCATCGAGCAGAACCGGATGGCGCACGCCTCCGAGATCGTCGAGGAGATCGGCCGCCACCGCCTCACCGTGCGGGAGCACCCGGTGCACATCCTGTACACCGACTACTCGCGGTCCAAGGGCCAGTCGGTGCTCAACTCGGTGAACATCGTCATCGACATGCTGTTCCGCTGACCAGCCCCCACTCCTGGGAGGTCGACAGCGGGCGGGGAGCCGGCGATGAACGTGCGGTGGCACGGGCCACGGCTCAGCCGCCTGCCGACACCTCGGCGCTGCCGTCGGCGATCGAGCCGAAGAACGCGGCCACATCCTCCTCATCGGTGAGGATCGCCACCCCGGAGTGCCGGGTCTGGAAAGCCGGATCCTCGATCGGCAGTACGGGCATGGCGCCGTCGGCCATCGCACCACGCGCCGACAGCGCCATGCGGCCGACATCGATGATCCCGGTGCCCTCGCTGGTGGTGAGCGCATCGGACCCGGCTCCCGCCAGGCGCACCTGCGAGACCGGGTTCAGCAGCACGCCGGGGGAGGAGACCCGGTCCATGAGCGCCCCCACGAACTGCTGCTGGCGCTGCTGGCGGCCCAGGTCGGCTGTGGGGTCGAAGTAGCGGGCGCGAACGAAGGCGAGCGCCTGCTCCCCTCCCACGTCGTGGCAGCCCGCGGTCATGCGAAGACCGGAGCGCTCGTCGTCCACGTCCTGGTCGATGCACAGGTTCACGTGCCCCACCGCGTCCACGACGTTCTGCACCCCGTCGAAGCCGATCTCCACGTAGTGGTCGATGGTCAACCCGGTGAACTCCTCCACCGTCTCCACCAGCAGAGGCGCCCCGCCGAAGGCATAGGAGGCGTTGAGCTTGTAACTGCCGTGACCGGGGATCTCCACCAGCGTGTCGCGAGGCAGCGAGACCAGGTACTCGGTCCCGTTGGTTGCCTTGTGCAGCAGCATGATGGTGTCGGTGCGCACCCCCTGGGTGCCGTCGTCAGCGACGGCGTCGCCGTCCCGGCGGTCCGAGCCGGCGATCAGGTAGGTGGTGCCCGGTGTGTCCGCGCGCCCGGACAGCGCATCCACGTGATCGATCCGACTGTCGGCCCACAGCGTCAGCCCGGCCCCCCAGCCGAGCACCACGATCAGCAGCAGCACCAGCAGCGTGACCCCCAGTCGGGCCGGTCTCGGGATGCGGGAGGGGCGCCGCCCGGAGCGGACGCCCCTGGGTGGCGGTCCGCTGGGCCGCGAGCCATCGGGCCGAGGCCCAAGGGGCGCGCCCCCGGTGGGACGGACATCGGGCGGCGGCCCCACGGTCGGGGCTCCCTGCGCAGATGCGCCGGGGACGCGGGCAGTGGCGGCCTCGGGTCGGCCCGGAGCTTGGCGCGGCAGGGGGCGGGTGTCACGATCGGCTGGCCGAAAACGGTGGCTCGATCCGTTGCGCGGGCTGCGCGGAACCCGGGGTACGGGACGGGCACTACCGCCCGCGCGCGCCCGGTGTCCCGGTCTTCGCGGCCCGTCGGCGTCGGGGGAGCGCGGGGGCTGCTGCTCGGACACGGCCGGTGCCCCTTTCTTCGTGCCGGATGCTTCAGGCCGGATGGCGACTCGTCGGCCGCGACCGATCGCCACCGGGCGGCGGTCGCGCTCGACAGGGTAGCCCTTCTGCCCGCGCGCCCGGCGCAGCGGAGCAGGCCCCCGAACATTTCGCGAACCTTCACAGCTCTTCCTCGTGCCGGCCCCGGCGCACCAGCAGCGATCCGTAGACTGGTCCCGCGCCGCCCGGGCGGCCGCAACGATCGCAGGAGGCGCCGTGACCCATCCCCCCGCCGCAGGCCGCGAGACCGCGCATGCCAAGGCATCCGCCCAGCGCGTGGTGGCAGTGGTCGTCACCTACAACCGCGAGCAGCTGCTCGCGTCCTGCCTGGACGCCCTGGCGGCGCAGGAGCGCCGCCCCGATGCCGTGGTGGTGATCGACAATGCCTCCACGGACGCCTCGGGGCGTGTCGCCGAGGAGCACCAGGTAGGGGCCGATGTCGTCCACCTGCGCCGCAACGTGGGCGGGGCCGGTGGCTTCGCCGCCGGAATAGCCCGGGCCCTGGTGCGGCACAAGGCCGACTGGGTGTGGGTCATGGACGACGACACGATCCCGCGACCCGGCGCACTGGCCGCCCTGCTGCGCGCCCTCGAGCTCTCCCCGGTGCGGCTCAGCGTGCTCAGCTCGCGCGCCGTGTGGACGGACGGGCGCGACCACCCCATGAACAGGGCCCGCACCCGCCTGGGCGCGAGCGCTCAGGACAAGCGCGACGCCGCCCGCGCGGGAGGTCGGCCGATCCGTACCGCCAGCTACGTCTCGGCCCTGCTCAACGCTGAGGACGTGCGCCGTCTGGGGCTTCCGTACGCCGACTACTTCATCTGGTCGGACGACTTCGAGCACACCGGCCGCCTGCTTCGCCACGGCCGCGGGATCCACGTGCCGACCTCGGTCGTCGAGCACCGCACCGCCCGCTTCGGCGACGCTCAAGCCAATCCCGGATCCCGCTTCTACTTCGATGTGCGCAACCGGATCTGGGCGCTGCTGCGCACCTCCTCGTTCTCCCCAGTGGAGAAGGTGCTGTATGGCGGGCGCACCGGCCTGGGCTGGGCCGTGCGCCTCCTCCGCCACCGCGGGGACCTGCTCGGGGTGGGCCTGCGCGGGGCACTCGCCGCCGCACGCCGCGGCCCCCGACCCTCGGCAGTTGTGCTCGAGCTCGACGGCGAGGTTGCCGCCGATGTGCGCCGCATCGAGCGCGCCGCCGGCCGGTGAGCATCCAGTCATGACCATCACCAGATCCCACGGCGCGCCCTTCAGCGTGCTGATGCCCCTGTGGGGCGGTGACGATCCCACCTGGGCCGAGCGGGCGATCACCTCGGCCACGCTCTCCCAGCAGCTGCGGCCCGATGTGCTGATGCTCAGCATCGATGGCCCCCTTCCCTCGCCACTGGAGGCGCTCGTGGAACGCGTGGAGGCGGGGAAGTTCGGCCCGGCCCGCGTGCTGCGCCATGAGACGCACCGCGGGATAGCACCCACCCTCCAGGACGGGCTCGGCACCGCCCCCACCGAGATCGTGGCCCGGGCGGACGCGGACGACATCTGCCGGCCCGAGCGCTTCGCGCTGCAGATCCCCCGCATGGTGCGGGAGGAGCTGGACCTGCTGGGCGGCGCCATGCGGGAGTTCTCCGATCGAGTCCGCCCGGGCAGCGGGCCCCTCCGCGCCCGCCCCTTGAGCCAGCACCAGATCAAGGCCTATCTCCCGCATCACTCGCCGTTCCACCACCCCACGGTGGTCCTTCGTCGATCCACGGCTCTTGCCGTGGGCGGGTACCGCGACCTGCCGCTGCTGGAGGACTACTGGCTGTGGGAGCGGATGATGCTGGGCGGGGCACGGATGGCGAACCTGCCGCAGGTGCTGGTGGACTATCGGGTCGACGACGCGCTGTTCGCGCGTCGCGGGGGGCTGAGGCTGCTAGCCAGCGATCTGCGGCTGCAGAGGATGATGCTGAAGGACGGCGTCACCGGCCCGGCCCTGTTCCTGCGCAATGTGGTGCTGCGCGCCGGGTACCGCCTGGCTCCGGGGTGGGTGCGCCGTCTGGGCTACCGTCGGTTCGTCGAGGCCGGGCCCGACCTGCCCACCCGATCCGGTGCGGGCGCGGACGGATGACGGTGCCCACACCTCGCGGCGCGCCGAGTCCACCTGCGGTGTCCTCCCAGCCGCTCGGCTACTGTGAACGCAGCCTCCACCGAGGCGCTGGACCATGCGAAAGGACCCTCTGTGGCGACCCCTGACCTGCTGATCGTCGGATCCGGACTGTTCGGGCTGACCATTGCCGAGCGCGCAGTGAACGAGCACGGACTGAACGTGACGATCATCGATCGTCGTAACCACCTCGGCGGCAACGCCTACTCCGAGCGGGACCCGGAGACCGGCATCGAGGTGCACAAGTACGGTGCCCACCTTTTCCACACCTCGAACCAGCGGGTGTGGGAGTACGTGAACAGGTTCACGAGCTTCACCGGCTACCAGCACAAGGTCTACACCACCCACCGGGGCGTGGTGTACCCGATGCCCATCAACCTGGGCACCATCAACCAGTTCTTCCAGGCCGCCCATACGCCGGACGAGGCCCGGGCGCTGATCGCCGAGCAGGCCGGGGAGCTCGCGGGCACCGATCCGGAGAACCTCAACGACAAGGGCATCTCCCTGATCGGTCGGCCCCTGTACGAGGCATTCATCAAGCACTACACCGGCAAGCAGTGGCAGACGGACCCCAAGGACCTGCCGGCCTCGATCATCAGCCGCCTGCCCGTGCGCTACACCTACGACAACCGGTACTTCAACGACACCTACGAGGGCCTTCCCACCGACGGCTACACGGCCTGGCTGGAGCGGATGGCGGACCACCCGAGGATCGAGGTGCGGCTCTCGACCGACTTCTTCGACACCACCCAGGAGCTGAACCGCGACGCCGTGCGCGGCCGGCTCCCTGTGGTGTACACCGGCCCCGTGGACCGCTACTTCGACTTCGCCCACGGCGATCTCAAGTGGCGCACCATCGACCTGGAGACCGAGCACCTGGACACCGGCGACTTCCAGGGCACCTCCGTGATGAACTACGCCGATGCGGATGTCCCCTACACCCGCATCATCGAGCCGCGGCACTTCCACCCCGAGCGCGACTACCCCAAGGACCGCACCCTCATCCAGCGCGAGTACTCGCGCTTCGCCGAGCGCCACGACGAGCCGTACTACCCCGTGAACGGCTCGGCCGATCGCGAGACACTGCTGGCGTACCGCGAGATGGCCGCAGCCGAGCAGCGCACCCTGTTCGGCGGTCGCCTCGGCACCTACAAGTACCTGGACATGCACATGGCCATCGGCTCTGCCCTGACCATGGCCGACAACGACCTTCCCGACCTGCTGCGGGCCTGAGTGCCGCCGGTCCCGGCACGTCCACCCGCTTTCGCACCGAGGAGCACCATGAGCACTTCCGCCGCACACGACGCCCCTGATACCGACGACCGGGCACTGCCTGCTCAGCGAGTCCTGCAGCGCCTGATCCTGCCCCGGGAGGCCTCCCCGGACATCGTCCCGCTGTACATCGAGCAGGAGGACGCGCGCTCGGGAGCCGTCGGCAGTTCCTTCGGGCTGGGCAGCGGCAGTGACACCGTGAAGGAATCGACGTCGACCACCGCAGCCAGGCGCGGCGTCCCACAGGTGGATGTCACGGAGTTGAGTCATCGCCACGCGGTCACGATCCCCGCGACCACCATGCGCTCCTTTGGCACCTACTTCAACGCCTTCCCTGCCAGCTACTGGCGCCGCTGGACCCCGGTGCGGAAGATCCGGCTGGTGGTGCGCACCACCGGCCCTGGCCAGCTGGTCGTGAACCGCTCCAGCGCGCGCGGCACCATCCAGCGCCACACCTCCCGCCCCGTCCGGGGTGACGGCGAGCAGGTGTTCGAGCTGCCGCTGACCGCGTTCGGCGATGGGGGCTGGTACTGGTTCGACGCCTACGCCGGTGCTGAGGACCTGACGATCCTGGGCGCGGAGTGGACGGCGGATGCCGACCTGGCGCGCACCGAGGGCACCTTCGCCATCTCGATGACCACCATGAACAAGGTGGAGTACTGCCTGGACAACATCCGCACCCTGGCCGACGATCCCGAGCTGCGGAGCATGCTCGATGTGATGTACGTGGTCGACCAGGGCTCGGACCGCCTGCGTGACCACCCCGAGGAGCTCGATCCGCTGCAGGAGCAGATGGGCGACCAGCTCCACATCATCGAGCAGGGCAACATCGGCGGATCCGGCGGGTTCTCCCGCGGCATGTACGAGGCCGCCACCGCCGGCAGCGCGACGTACGTCGTCAACTGCGACGACGACATCGTGATCGAGCCGGAGTCGCTGGTGCGGCTGCGCACCTTCGCGGACTTCGCCACCCGCCCCACGATCGTGGGCGCCCACATGTTCGATCTCAACAATCGCTCCGTGCTGCACACCTTCGGCGAACGCGTGGATCCGTGGAGGATCCAGCCCGCACTGGCCAGTGAAGACGCTGTTCTCGGTCACGACCTGGCCTCCGCGCCACTGCGCTCCACACCGTGGCTGCACCGCCGGGCCGACGTCGACTACAACGGCTGGTGGATGTGCCTGATCCCCACCGAGACGGTGCGAGCGATCGGCCTCAGCCTGCCAGTGTTCATCAAGTGGGACGACGCCGAGTACGGACTGCGGGCGAAGAAGGCCGGCTATCCGACCGTGTCCCTGCCCGGTGCCGGTGTGTGGCACATGAGCTGGACGGACAAGGACGACCTCGTGGGATGGCAGGCGTACTTCCATGAGCGCAATCGCATCATCACGGCACTGCTGCACTCCCCGTACCCGCGGGGCGGCCGGGTGGTCAAGGAATCGCAGTTCATGGACGTCAAGCATCTGATCTCGATGCAGTACTACACCGAGGCAGGCCGGCTGATGGCCCAGCACGACGTGCTGGCCGGCCCGGACGCCCTGCACCCGGTGATCGGGACCAAGCTGCCTCAGATCCGGGAGATGGCCTCGGGCTTCGACGATGCCGCAGCGAAGAAGGACCAGGACCAGTACCCGGAGATCCGCATCGTCAAGCCTCCCCGCAAGGGGCGGCCCTTCAGCCAGCCGCACCGGATCATGCTCCCGGCATGGACGGCCAAGACACTGGTCAAGCAGCTCGTGGCTCCGACCAAGGACAGTGCCGCCGAGAACCCGGAAGCGGCTATCGCGCATCAGGATGCCAAGTGGTGGCGCCTGGCCGCGTACGACAGCGCACTGGTCTCCAACGCCGAGGGAACCCAGGTCTCCTGGTACAAGCGCAGCCCCCAGCAGGTGCGGGAGATGCTGACGGCCGCCATCGGCACCCATGCCGAGCTGTACCGCCGCTGGCCCGAGCTGCAGCAGGCGTACCGCGAGGCCGCCGGCCGCATCACCTCCTTCGAGGCGTGGGAGCAGACCTTCGTTGCGAACCCCGCCCCGCAGCGGGAGCAGGACCGCGCCGATACCGATCGGCCCGATGCCGGAGGCCCGGCCGCGTGAACGAGGGCCACTCCCGGCCCGCCGCCCGCATGCCCTCCCGGCAGGAGCAGGCCGAGGGCTGGCGCGCGCCCGGGCAGGACGCCGGTTGGTTGAATCCCATCAAGGAGCGCTTCCTGCTGCGCCTGCTGGTCAAGAAGGAGCTGCGGGTCCGCTACCGCGGCAGTGTGCTGGGCATGGTGTGGAGCTACGTCAAGCCCGCCGTGCAGTTCATCGTGTTCTACATCGCGCTGGGCGTCTTCCTGCAGCTGCAGCGGGACACCCCCGCCTACGCGGTCTACCTGTTCAGCGGCATCGTGGTGGTGAACCTGTTCGGCGAGGTGTTCGGCAACGCCACGCGTTCGATCACCGGCAACGGGGCACTGGTGGCGAAGATCTATCTGCCCAGCCAGCTGTTCCCCTGGGCCAGCATGATCGTGGCCCTGGTGCACTTCCTGCCGCAGCTGCTGGTGCTGGTGGTGGGCGCCCTGCTGTTCGGCTGGCTGCCCTCCCCGACAGCTGCTGTCGCCTTCGTGCTGGGACTGGTGATCCTGGTGGTGTTCACCATGGGGCTCGGCATGCTCACCGCCGCACTGAACGCCGCCTTCCGCGACGTGGAGAACTTCGTGGACCTCATCGTCATGGTGGCGACCTGGCTGTCCCCCGTCCTGTACCGCATCTCCATGGTGGAGGAGGCGATCGGCGGGACGGTCTGGTGGTGGCTCTATCAGCTGAACCCGCTCACGATCGTGGTGGAGCTGTTCCACGTCGCGTTCTGGCGCTACGGGCCGGACGTCGTGGAGGCGACGGCCTCGGACCCCTCGCTGACCATGCCCGGCGAACCGTTCGGCCTGTGGTGGGCGGGGCTCCTCATCGCCGCGGTGACCTTCGCCCTGGGCACCATCGTCTTCGAGCGCTCCAAGCGGCGCTTCGTCCAGGAACTGTGAGACAGGAGCCGCGATGATGGACACCGACGCCCCGGGCACCCCTGCCGCATCCGCCGTGGTCGAGCGCGAGATGGTGCGCATCGAGCACGTCACCAAGAACTTCTCCCTGCGCCACGACCACTCCCTCAAGGAGCTGGTGTTCTCTGCGCTGCAGAAGAAGAAGCTCGCCGACACCTTCCTGGCGCTGGACGACGTGGACCTCACCATCCGGGCGGGGGAGACGGTGGGCCTGATCGGCTTCAACGGCTCCGGCAAGTCCACGCTGCTGAAGACCATCTCCGGGGTGTTGTTCCCCGATCAGGGGCGGGTGCTGCTGCGGGGGCGCGTGGCCGGCCTGATCGAGGTGGGGGCGGGCTTCCACCCCGATCTCTCCGGCCGGGAGAACGTGTACCTCAACGGGGCGATCCTGGGGATGAGCCGCGAGCAGATCGAGGTGAAGTTCGACGAGATCGTCGCGTTCAGCGAGATCGAGGAGTTCATCGACACCGATGTGAAGTACTACAGCTCGGGCATGTTCCTGCGCCTGGCGTTCGCGGTCGCCGTGCACACCGAGCCCGACATCTTCCTGGTGGACGAGATCCTCTCGGTGGGCGATGAGCCCTTCCAGCGCAAGTGCCTGGCCCGGATCCGGGAGCTGCAGGAGGCCGGCCGCACCATGGTGGTGGTCTCCCACGAGCTGGACATGCTCACCGAGCTGTGCAGCAGGATCGTCGTGCTCAGCAAGGGGGTCGTGGTGTTCGACGGCGACCCGGTCGAGGCCGTGCGGGTGCTGCGCGAGAGCTGATGGGCCGGCAGCGGCCCCTCCCGATGCGCGACGCTCTCAGCGCTGGGGACGCACTCAGCGCTGGGAGCTGCACGCGCGGCCGGTGACCTGCTCGTCCGCGGCCCGGCGCTCATCGACGCGAGAAGCGGGGCCGACGATGCCGCCGCCCGCCAGCAGTGCCCCGAGCACCTGCGGCACGGCGTCCAGACCGTCGTCCTCGACCAGCAGGCGCGCCGGTGGGCCAGGCGTCCCCCCGGCGAGGTCGCTCCCGCCCACCGGTTCAGCTGAGGGGCCCGACCAGGCCGGCAGCGCGATGGCCAGACGGTCCGAGCTCGCACGCACCTCCTGCGCCCAGTCGTGCACCAGCGGTGGCAGCTCCCCGCTGAACCGGGCGGCGAGGGAGATCGGGTCCACCGCCAGCACCTCATCGGCGTCCTCGACCGGGCCGGAGCCGGGGCGGTCGCTGATCAGCACCTCGGGTACCGACGAGGGGGCATGGGGGAGAAAGGCGGTCGCTCGGACGCCGTCGGCCGCGCGCGGCGTCCCTCCCAGCGACCACACGGCCAGTGCCAGCACCAGGCGCTTCCAGTGCGCCGGGAGGTCCAGGACGACCTCGGTGCCGGGTGCGAGGGCGATCTCGTCATGCAGGTGGCCGATGGACTTGATCACCCAGTTCGCCAGCACGTGGCCGGACAGCTCCACACGGCCCTCTTCCTCGTACCAGGCCAGAGCGGGGCGGGGGCCGGTGCGTTCGAGGGCTGCCAGCAGTCCGGAGGCGACATCGGAGGTGGAGGGGGTCGAGGGTGTCAAGGGTGTCGACGGTGTCGAGGAGGTCATGGTGCGGTCTCCGGGGTGATGTGGATCTGGACGTCGGGCAGGGGGGCGGCAATGGCCTCGGCCCCCAGGGCCGTGCGGATCCGCTCCGCGAGGGCGCCGGCGGCCAGCCAGTGCTGCGGCCCGTCCCCGGCCGGATGCACCTCGATGCGTCGTGGCTCCACCAGACGCGCACGGGCAATGGGCGAGCCGGGCACCTGCCCCTGGGGGGCCGGGGCGTCCTCGTCGGTAGGGGGTGCCTCGGTGCGGTCGATCAGCGCCACCGCGAGGGCCCTGGCGATGCGCTCGTCCGCCGGTTCGGGACTCATCCGGGCGATCGGCTCACGATCGGCGGGGACACCCATGGCCTGCCACACGGACTCCAGGCTGGGGCGTCGGAACCAGTCCTCGCCCCCGGTGCGGGAGAGGGCAGCGGCCGGCACCTGTGCGTCGCCGTCGACCACGTGCTCGGCCAGTCCCCGTACCAGCGCGAGCGGCACCCGCTCGGACTTGCCTTTGACCAGGTCGGCGGCCGCGGCGATCTCATCGGCGAGGTTGCGCACGGTCACCGACAGCGATCTCCCCGAGCCGTCGACGCTTCCGCGCAGGTCCTGCAGCGAGCGCAGGCCCGCCGCGCCCAGTGCGATGTCACCCACACCGACCCGCCACACGCGCGAGGAGGTATCGGTCAGCACCACGGCCAGTCGCAGCCCGAGGGCGTCCTGCAGTGCGGTCCGCAGCTCTGCAGCGCATGCGTCCGGGTCCGGGGGCAGCAGCAGGGGGCCGCCAGGTGCGTTCGAGGAGTCCACCCCGGCGGCAGCCATCACCGGACCGGAGGGGATCTGGGCGATGGTGGTGACCCGATGGGTGTGGAGCCGCCGTGCGACGATCCGGACGGAGGACTCCTCCACGGCACGGTCGCGCAGCTCCGGGGAGGTCACCAGCCCCAGGGACTTGGAGACGATCTTGGTGGAGATGCACAGCACATCCCCGGCCTCGACCCCGGCGGCGCGCAGCGCGGGAAGCAGGGCCTGCTCCAGCCGGTCACCGGGCTGGATCTCGCCGATCCCGGTCACGGGGACGGCATGGATCCGGGTGGGGGTCTCGATCACGGCTCCTCCCGCTTGACGCACACGAACCACACGGGTGTAGTTTAGGTGGGCAACAGGCCGGGCATGCATGATGACCCACCGCCAGTCACGAGCCACGGCATCCAGTCACGAGCCACGGCATAGGGAGGAGACGCACCGATGGACAAGGACGCCGTCACCGAGTCGCAGCGCACCGAGCTGTCTCTGCTGGACTTCGCCGTGGAGCAGGACGAGGCCGAGCTGTCGTGGCAGGAGCGCGCCCTGTGCGCGCAGACCGATCCCGAGGCCTTCTTCCCCGAGAAGGGCGGCTCCACCCGGGAGGCCAAGAAGGTGTGCGTCTCCTGCGAGGTGCGGGCCGAGTGCCTCGAGTACGCCCTCGAGAACGACGAGCGCTTCGGGATCTGGGGCGGGCTGTCCGAACGGGAACGACGCAAGCTCAAGCGCCGCGCAGTCTGACATCCTGAGCGGGTGAGCGAACGTCAGGTCACTGCCGTCGTCCTGCTGAGCAGGTCGACCACGCTCACGTCCCTGGAGACGACCGCCGCCGCGCTGGCGGCCCAGACCCGACCCCCGAACCGCACCCTGGTGATGGTGCCCGCAGGGCTGTCCGCCCAGGTGCAGGAGGCGGTGCGCCGATTCGCCGACGGGTTCGGCCCCGACGCCGTCCACAGCCTCTCCGACACCGTCGGTCGGGCCGGTGCGGTGCGCGAGGCCCTCGAGGTGATCGGGAGCGCCGGCGACGCGGTCGAGACGGTGCACTCGCCGGTGACCACCGAGGGCGGGACCACGGCCCGCTCGTCCGGCTCCCAGGGCGGAAGGCGCGCCCGCGACATCGACATGGAGGCCCTGGAGAGGGCCCGCACCCAGGAGGCCGAGAGGCTCGCCCGGGTGCCGGAGCGGCTGCGTCGCCGCCGGCGGGACACGGGGCGCCGGGCGAGCGGGAGCGACTCATGGCTGTGGTTCCTGACCGAGCAGACGGCACCGGGGAAGGACGCCCTGGCGGAGCTGCTGTCCACGGCGGCCGTCTCACCCACCACAGCGGCGGTGGGGCCGAAGCGGCTGCGCCTGCGCGAGGACCTTGAGGGTTCCCCGCCCCGGACCGCCGACGATGCCGACGTCCTGGTCGACGTCGGCCTCACCCTCACCCACAGTGGTCGGATCGTCACCGGCGTCGAACCCGGGGAGATCGACCAGGGACAGTCCGACTGGCGTCAGGACGTGCTCGCGGTGGGGCTGCCCGGGATGCTGGTGCGCGAGCGCACCCTGCGCGAGGTGGGCGGACTGGACCCCGATCTGCCTGCCCCCTGGGCCGAGATCGACCTGTGCCACCGCATCTGGAGGGGCGGCGAGCGGGTGGCGGTGCAGTCGGCCGCGCGTGCGCTCGCACCGGTCTCGGACGCATCGCCCCAGCAGCGCCTGCTGGAGCGGCGCACCGGTCAGATGGCGCTGCTGCTCAAGCATCGATCCTGGCTCCTGGGCCTGCTCACACTGCTGCTCACGCCCCTGGTGACCCTGCTGCGGACGGCCGGGGCGATCGCGGCCTCCGAACCGCGTCGGATCCCGGTGGAGCTGCGCGCCGCGGCACAGGTCATGCGCCGGGCCCCCCGGGTGATGGCCCGCGGTGCGCAGGAGCGCAGGCGCGCCCGGGTCCCGGGTCGTCGTCTCGCACCTCTGTACCTGCCGCGCGGGGAGGGCATCCGACAGGGCGCCGAGAGCGCACTGACCCATCTGTTCGCCGACGACGATCGCAGCCGTCGCGCCCGACTCACCTCCTGGGGCATCGCCGGCACCCGGCACGGGATCGACGATGCGGACTACGGCCGCCACATCGCCTGGACGGTCGCCGTGGCCGTGCTGGCCACCGTCCTGGGAATGATCACCCTGAGGGGACTGTTCGGCCGGGGAGAGCTGACCGGCCCCGCGCTCATCCCCCTGCCGGCCTCCTGGGGCGCACTGCGGGAGGCCGCCTGGGCCAGCTGGATCCCGGGAGGACTGGGACAGCGGGGCCCGGCGGATCCCCTGGTCCGGCTGCTGGGCCACCTCCCGGTGAGCGGGGCACTGCTGGTGGAGGTGATCGTCTTCTCCGCGGTCCCCGCCTCGGCGCTGCTGGCCTGGTGGGCCGCAGGCGCGATCACCCGCGCCGTCGGAGCGCGCCTCACCCTCACGGTCACCTGGGCGCTGGCCCCCCCGCTGCTGGCCGCGCTCTCCGACGGCGCCTGGCCGCTGCTGCTCGTGCACGCACTGCTGCCCCTGCTCGCCCTCAGCATCGGTCGTGCCATCGGCCTGCCCCACAAGGCGGAACGGGCCAGTGTGCCCGCGGCCGCGGCGGGGGGCCTGCTGCTGCTGGTGCTCAGCGCCGTTGCCCCGCTGCTGCTGCTCCTGGCCGCTGTCGCTCTCGCACTGATCGCCCCCTCCGTCCCCGGTCGGCGGCTGCGGCTGCTGTGGGTGCTGGCCCCCTCCCTCGCCCTCCATCTGCCCTACCTCGCCGTCTACATCGGGGATCCACGCCTGCTGCTGGGAGTGGGCGGGGTGCATCCCCGGCCGGTGACCGCCGAGGCCTGGGACCTGCTGGCGCTGTGGCCCACAGCACCTGCCCTGCGCGGGCAGCTCGAGGGATCCCTCGGCCCGGTCGCGGCCCAGCTCCTGCTCATGCTCCCCGTGCTGCCCGTTGCGGTGGGAGCGCTGGTCGCGCCGTTCCTGGCGGGCAACGTCGGCCGCGCCGGACGCTTCGCTGCCCTTCTCGCCGCACCGACCCTGCTGCTCGTGCTGCTGCTGCAGCACACACCGATGTCCGTGACCGGTGAGGTGCTCGTACCCGCCCCCGCGCATGCCCTTCTCAGCACGCTGCTGCTGGCGCTGTGCATCGGCGGTGCCGCCGTCTTCGACGCGCTGGCCCGCCGGGAGGGCGACATCTCCCGCACCCGTCGCGTGCTGACCGGCGGGGTCGGGGCCGTCGTCGCCGCGGTCTGCGCGGTCACGGTGCTGGGATGGACGGTGGCGCTGCCCTCCTCACTCAGGATCGACCGTGTGGAGGGAGGCCAGGTGCCAGCGGCCGCTGCCGACCAGGGGCGCACCGATGCCCGCGCGCGCGTGCTGGTGCTGCGCCCCGGGGACGACGGCACGGTCCGCGCCGAGGTGGTGGTCCACGGCGGGGACTCCGTGATACAGCACGCCACCATCGCCTCACTGCGCGAGGCCGATCGCGTGGAGGCCGGCGAGCCGGTGGACTCCGATCCCGGCAGCGAGGCGCTGCGCCGAGCCGTCACCGGTATCCTCGCCCCGGGCGGCGCCGCCGAGCCCACCGATCCGCTCGCCCTCGCCTACGTGATCGTGCCCGGCAGCCCCGAGGACAGCGCGGGCCTGGTGGACAGCCTCGATTCCTCCTCCGCCGTGGAGAAGGTCACGCAGAACTCGAGCGGGGGCATGTGGCGCGTGATCGATGCGACGCCCCGTGCCTGGCTCGAGGGGCCGGGACAGCCCCAGCTGATCCCGAGCGGCGTGATCGGTGCCGCGGGGGAGATCACCGCGAGCGAGGAGGCCCGCACCCTCGTGCTGTCCGAGCGCCTCGACTCCCAATGGCGGGCCGACGTGGGCGGCACCGAGCTCGAGCCGGTTCCTGTGGACGACTGGGCACAGGGCTTCGTCGTACCGGCCGGGGTCGAGGGCCACCTGGTCATCAGTCGAGAGCAGCCCTGGCTGCCGCTGTGGAAGGTGCTCCTGTATGGCGTGACGGGGATCACCGCGCTGATCGCGATCCCGTGGCGCGGGCGCAGTCGGCCAGGGGAGGATTTCCATGTCTGAGCACGATCATCACCCCGTCCCGCTCGACGATCACGTGCCCGGCCACCGGACCGGACGGCTCCGGCCGGTGCTCGCACTGGTGAGCCTGCTGCCGCTGGCAGCTGCCGTCGGGGCACTGGCCATCACCCCTCTGCCAGGGCCCACCACGGTGGAGCGATCCGTGACCAGTGCCGAGGCCGGGGGAGTCCAGCTGTGGTGCCCGGGCCCGCTGGATCCCCCGCAGGAGGCGCTCGGCGCCGGCACCGATGAGGACCTCGCGGTCATCCCGCCCTCACCCGCGGTCGACGTCCGCACCGTCGCACTCGAACCGGCCTCGTCCCTGCTGTTCGGCCGGGTCAGCGGATCCGAGACCCGACTGGAGGAGGACGGCTCCGTGCGCGCTCCCTCCATCACGGCCCTCGGCGCCGACGGGCAGGCCCTGACCGTCCCCACCGTCTCCCGGGACCTCGGGGCCGCCGTGCAGACCGTCACCGGCGCGGAGGACACTCTGCAGGTGCAGACCACGGGCTCCGAGGGCGGTCGCCCCGTCTCCGACACCGTGCAGACCACCGTCACCACCGAGGGTGACTACCGCTCGCTGGCGATGAGCCGCTGCCTGCCCACCGCCACCGACGCGTCGTTCCTGGGGGTGTCCACGCAGCGCGGCGCCAGCTCGCAGCTGGTGCTGAGCAATCCCGGCGACCGCCCCGCCACCGCAGCGGTGCAGGTGTGGACGGCGGACGGGCCCGCGACGATGGCGGGGCGCAGCCAGGTCGTGGTCGCACCCCGCACGGAGCAGCGCATCCTGCTGGAATCCATCGCCCCGGGCCACGACCACGTGGGCGTGCGCGCTGAGGTGATCGGTGCACCGCTGGTGATGCACATGCAGACCACGGAACGGGACGGCCTCACCCCCGGGGGTGCAGAGATCCTGGCGCCCACCAGCGCGCCCGCGCGCGAGCAGATCGTTCCCGGGGTGCGCGTGGAACAGGCCGCCCCCACCCTGGTGCTGGCCAACACCCAGGGCGAGGATGCCACCGCGACCGTCACCGTGATGGGCACCGGTGGGCCTCTGCCCGATGCCGAGCAGGAGGTCGCCGTGCCGGCCGGCGCCGTGGTGCCGGTGGCTCTGGACGGCGTGCCCGAGGGGGATCATGCCGTGAGAGTCGACTCCTCGCAGCCGCTGCTGGCCGTGGTCCGATCCGAGACGAGCGGGGCGGACCTGCCCGGGGACACCATCGGTGCCCCCGTCGACTTCGCCCTGGCGGCGCCGGCGCCGGAGCTGGGCTCCCATTCCGTCGTGGCCCTGCCCGCGGGGGGACAGGCCGGGCACCTGGCCCTGACCGCCACCGAGGACACCGAGGTGACGGTGGCCCCGATCTCCGAGAACGGCGCTGCGGCCGAACCGATCGTGATGCAGATCGCGGCGGAGACCGTGGCCACGGTCCCGACTCAGGACCTCCAGGTCGACGGGGAGCCCGCTGCCGGCGTCACGGTGGTGCCGGAGAGGCCGGGAGTGCTGCACGCCAGCTGGGTGCAGCAGCACGACGACGGCGCCGGCGGCACCCTGCTGGCCACCCTCCCCGTCACGGTGCTGCAGAACACCGACGTCGAGGTCAGCGTGCGACTGTCCGAGTGAGGGCCCGCACGCTCATTGCCCCCACGCCTCCGGGTCCACGTCCTCCGGCGCGATGGCCAGCATCGACCCCACCTGCTCCGACAGCACCTGGCGCACCAGCAGATCGAGGTCCTGCTCGGCCGAGCAGCGGGTCTGGATCGGCAACCGGTACAGGATGATGCGCGGCGGGTGCTCCCGGGTGGAGGGCAGGGCACGACCCAGCAGCACCGAGGCGTCCTCCCAGGGAGCTGGATCGGCGGGCGGCACCTCCTCGACCACGACGCGCAGATGGGCGAGTCGGCGCGGGAACCGCTCGATCAGGGAGGCGGCGGCGTCGGTGACGGTGTCGTCGAAGCGCTCGCGCCGTGTCCGATGGCCGGGCAGGTGCGGGGGGATCAGGTCCCAGCGCCTGCCGCGCCCCCGGCGATCACGGCGGCGCAGGCCGGGTCTCGGGGCGGGAGGCGGGGTGAGCCCGGACGCATCCATGCCCGCACTCTATCGGGGAGCGCACGGGCTGCCGTCCACCGGGCGCGCCGTCCACCAGGAGGCCTTCTGCCTGCGTACACTCCTTGCTGTGCCAGCCCGTGAATGCTCCCGCACCGCCTGCTCCCTGCCCGCGGTGAGCACATTGACCTTCGTGTACGAGGACGCCACGGCAGTGCTGGGGCCGCTCTCCCGCAGCAGCGAGCCGCACGCCTACGACCTGTGCCGCGAGCACGCCTCCCGGCTCACCGCCCCGCGGGGATGGGAACTGCTGCGGGTGGCCGGCGCATCGGAGGTCAGCGACGATCTGGTCGCCCTCGCCGATGCCGTGAAGCCGTCGCGCAGCACGCAGACACCCGCCGACGCCGGGACGGCGTCACGGACGCAGCCCGCCCCGGTGCGCGAACCAGCTCGCCATCTCCATGTCCTCAGGAGCCCCCATGACTGACAGCCGCCCGGCGGACCTCTCACCGATCGTCAAGGCGTACGACGTGCGCGGTGAGGCCGGCACACAGCTGACGGCCGAGGTGGCCCGCGCGCTCGGCGCCGCCTTCGCAGACTTCCTGAGCAGCTCCCCGGACGGCGGCGACATGATCGTCGCCCACGACATGCGGGTCTCCTCCCCGGAGCTGGCGCGCGCCTTCGTGGACGGAGCCGTGCGTCGAGGAGCCACCGTGGGGGAGGCCGGGCTGTCCTCCACGGATCAGCTGTACTGCGCCTCGGGCCTGCATCGTGCCGCCGGGGCGATGATCACCGCCAGCCACAACCCTGCCCAGGACAACGGGCTGAAGCTGTGCCTGCCCGGGGCCCGCCCCATCAGCCGCGACACCGGCCTTGCGAGCATGCGGGCCGCAGCCGAGGCCTACCTCGATTCCGCAGAGATCCCGGAGATCCCGGGCGGGGTCTCACAGCCCCTGGACACCCTGGCCGACTACGTCGACACCGTGCTGGGGCTGGTCCCGATCCCCGAGGGCCGACGACTGCGCGTGGTGGTGGACGCCGCCAATGCCATGGCCGGGCTGACCGTTCCCGCAGTGGCGGAGCGGCTGGGCCGGATCGACCTGGTTCCGCTGCACTTCGAGCTCGACGGCACCTTCCCCCACCACCCGGCGGATCCGCTGGACCCCATCAACCTCGAGGACCTGCGGGAGGCCGTGCTGAGCGAGGGGGCCGATCTCGGCTTCGCCTTCGACGGCGATGCCGACCGGTGTGTGGTCCTGGACGAGACCGGCGCCCTGGTGTCCCCCTCGGCGATCACCGCCCTGATCGCCCAGCGCGAGATCGCCCGAGCTCGAGCCGCCGGGGAGGAGCACCCGGCCGTGGTCGCGAACCTGGTCTCCTCCCGGCACGTGGCCGAGACCATCCGGGCCGCCGGCGGCACGCACGTGCGCTCCCGGGTCGGCCATTCCCTGATCAAGGCGCTGATGGCCGAGCACTGCGCCGTCTTCGGCGGTGAGCACTCCGCGCACTACTACTTCCGGGACTTCTTCCACGCGGACTCCGGGATGCTCGCGGCCCTGCACGTGATCGCCGCCCTGGCGGAGAGCGAGGGCTCCCTGTCGACCCTGGTGGCGTCCCACGATCCCTATGCCAGCAGCGGGGAGATCAACTCCCGGGTGGACGATGCCGAGCAGTCGCGCGAGACCGTGCGCGCACACGCGGAGCGGATCCCGGGGACCACGTGCGACGACCTGGACGGCCTGACGGTGGAGCACTGGGACGCCGAGGCCCCTGCGGAGGAGCGCTGGTGGTTCTCCCTGCGATCCTCCAACACCGAGCCGCTGCTGCGCCTGAACGTCGAGGCGGAGCTGGAGACCACGATGATCCGGGTGCGGGACGAGATCCTGGCGCTGGTGCGCCAGCAGCCGGTGGTGAGCCTGCAGCCCGTCGACGTTGAACTGCCGCACCTGGCCCCGGCCGGGGCCAGCGGTGCCGATGTGCCTGCGTGGGTCCGCGAACGACTGCGCTGCCCCGACTGCACGGGCTCCCTGCGCGATGTCGATGCAGGCCTCCAGTGCGCGTCCTGTGGACGGATCCACCCGGTCAAGGGTGGGATCCCGGTGCTGATCGCCGGTCGCACCGCGGCACCGAGCGCCTGAACGGCCGGTGCCGATCCGCCTCAGGCGGTGAACGGCGCCGTGCGCACCTCAGCGGACAGCTCGCGCTGCGCCGCGACAGCTCGCCGCAGCCTCTCCTCGTCGCGTCGGGACCTCTCCGACACCACCGCGGCCAGGAACGCCTCCGGATCGGTGCCCGGGGGAGGAGCCGGCGCCACGAACGGGAGCGCTCGCTGCAGCAGGTCGCGGGACAGCTGCTGACGCGACCGGGGATGGATGCGCTCGGCTCGGGGCAGGAACGAGCGGATGTCCTGCACCAGCGCCACCGGGAGCCGCCCCACATCGGCCCCCGCCGCCCACGGACGCAGTTCCTGCGGCAGCTCGATGCGCTGCGAACGCGGAGCGGACATGCGCTCCTGGATCACCACGGTGCCCGCCAGCAGGTCCCCGATCCGACGCGACTTGCGATCGAGCACCGAGCAGGTCAGGGCCACCGCACCGGCCGTCCCCCAGATCTCGAACATGGCCATCACGGCTCGCAGCACGCTCTGACGCACATGGACCGGCCCGCCGTCCTCCCGCACCACGCGGGTGCCCGTGACCAGTCGCCCCACGGAGCGGCCACGCAGCAGCATCTCGCACAGCACCGGGTAGCCCACGTACGCGGTCACGCTCATGACGAGCGTCCCGGCGGCGAAGAACCCCTCGTCGGCATCCAGGGCCGCCATCACCCACACCGCGCCGACGATCCCGCCCACCAGGATCGCCAGCTGGACGGCGCCGTCGATCGATGCCGACAGCATGCGCACGGCGAAGGAGGCGGTGCGCAGGTCCAGCAGCACCGCCTCGCCGGTGACCAGGGACTCCCTGTCGTCCCGTGCCAGTGACGCGGAACCGGCATCGCTCGGTGCAGAGATCGTCGACATACCTTAATCCTGGCAGGCCGTCGGCGCCTGCGAGAGAGTCCACGGTCTGCTTCTGGCAGGTCGGAGTTCGACTTTCGTCGGCGGCGCGGAAGCATGCTGCGTGCCTACCCTGGGGACGTGGACACCGATGCCTTCATCTCCGTGCACAGCCCCCAGTGGGAGCGGCTGGCCGAGCTCACCCGCACCCGCCGGCTCGATGCCGAGGGGATCGACGAGCTGGTGTCCCTCTACCAGGCTGCGGCCACGCACCTGTCCACGGTGCGCTCCACGAACCCGGACCCGGCCCTGACCGCGCGCCTCTCGCTGCTGGTGCACCGGGCGCGCCTGCGGATCACCGGGGCCCGCACGCCGCTGTGGAAGCACGCCCGCACCTTCTTCTGGGAGGACCTGCCGGCCGCCCTGTTCCAGGCGCGGTGGGCGGTGGCACTGGCCGCTGCGATCTTCCTCGGGGCCACGGTGGTGTGCGGCCTCTACTTCGGGCTCGATCCGGTGGCCCGGGGACTGGTGCTGCCGGAGGCCGCGCAGCGCTCCCTCGCCCAGCGCGACTTCGTTGAGTACTACTTCCAGGGGGACGCCTCCGGGTTCGCCGCCAACGTGTGGACCAACAACGCGTGGATCACGGTCCAGGCCGTCGTGCTGGGCGTGACGGGCTTCTGGCCGGTGATGATGCTGCTGCAGAACGGCCTGAACGTGGGGCTGATGGCCGGGGTGATGGGGGCCTACGGGGGCCTGGGCACTTTCTTCGTGTACATCCTCCCGCACGGGCTGCTGGAGCTGACCTGCGTGGTGGTGGGTGCCGGTGCAGGACTGCGCACCTTCTGGGCGTGGATCCGCCCCGGGGAGCTGCCTCGGCTGTGGGCGCTGTCGCGGGCGGCACGCTCGCTGGTGACGGTCGCGATCGGGCTGGTGCCGGTGCTGCTGGTCTCCGGGTTCATCGAGGCGTTCGTGACCCCCAGCGGGCTGTCCCCGGCGGTGCGCATCGCGATCGGTGCCCTCGCCTGGCTGGCCTTCCTCGCCTTCATGCTGGTGCGCGGCAGGCAGGTGCACCGCTGCGGGATCACCGGGGACCTCTCCGAGGAGATGGTGGGCGACCACGTCGCCACCGCGGGCTGAGCAGTCGACCGGATCGATGGGAGTGGATGCTCGCCGCCGATCCGGCCTTGTGGCAGGGTCACCCCGACCCGCCACGTCCCCGCTGCGGGGTGGCCGGGTCCCCATCGGGCGGGGTGCCGCCTACAGCCGCCCGGCCGCCTTCAGCGCGAGGTAGCAGTCGGCCAGAGCCCGTGGTGCCCGGTCTGGCGGCGCATCCACCACATGCGCCCCCACCCGCTCCAGGGCCCGCGCCACTCCGGAGCGGCGGATCCTGTCCTGCTCGGCGGCCGCCGCCCGGTACACGGCCTCCAGGTCCCCGCGCCCCGCGGCCAGGGCATCCAGGGCGGGATCGGCGACCGACAGCACCACCAGCGGGTGGTCGCGTCCGATGCGCGCGGCGACCGGCAGCAGTCCCGTGTCCACCACGGAGGCGTCCACCGGCGTCACCAGCACCACCAGTGCTCCCTTGCGGGCACGGTCCCGAATCGCGCCGGCTGCGAGCTCCCAGTCCGTCTCCACCAGGGCAGGGTGCACGGCGGCGGTGGAGCGCACCATGTCGTTGAGCACGGTAGTGCGGCTGGAGCCCACCACGGACACGTGGGGGATGCGGTCGATGCACAGCAGATCAACGCGGTCCCCGGCGTGCCCTGCCAGCGCGGTCAGCAGCAGAGCCGCATCGAAGGCGGCGTCCAGGCGGGGCGCGTCACCCAGGCGGCTGGCGGAAGTGCGGGAGGTGTCCACCACGATCAGCACGTGCCGGTCCCGCTCGGGGCGCCAGGTGCGCACCACCACACTGCGGCGGCGCGCAGTGGCCCGCCAGTCGATCGAGCGCACGTCGTCGCCGTCCACGAAGTCGCGCAGCGAGTCAAACTCGGTGCCCTGACCGCGCTGATGGATCGCGGCCAGCCCCTCGATCTCCCGCAGCCGTCGCACCCGGGAGGGGAGGTGGCGGCGGGAGGCGAAGGGATGCAGCGCCAGCAGTCGACCCGGCGCGTCCACGGCTGCGGTGCGGCGGGCCAGCCCGAGCGGACCGCGGGAGGCCAGCAGCAGCGTTCGCGAGGAGTGCTGGCCCCTGCGCGTGGGCCGGTACACCTGGGCGACGGCTCGCCTCTCCCGCGGCGGCACCCGCAGCGCAGAGCGCTGCTCTGCCAGACCGGCCGTCGGGTTCCAGGCATCCCGGATCTCCAGGTCCGCGGGGCGGGAGGTCGGATTGGCAACCAGCACCCGCCCGCCGGCCTCCCCGCCCAGCCTGACCTGCCCCGGTGCGTCCCGCTGCACGGTCAGCGCGCGGGGGGAAGGGGCCAGGAAGGCATCGATCAGCACCACCAGCAGCCATGCCGCCGCCAGCAGCAGCACGGTCCACCAGGCGGGCCACAGCACCAGCACCGGCAGTCCCAGCAGGGTCACCAGTGCGGCACGCGGGGTGATGGAGATCCTCATTCCACTGCCTCTCAGCGCGGCACGGGCACCGAGGCCAGTGTCGCGGCCAGGACCGCCTCCACCTGGGAGCCCTCCAGCTCCGCCTCGGTGGTCAGGCGCACCCGGTGCGCGAGGGTGGACGGAGCCATGATCTTCACGTCGTCGGGGGTGATGAAGTCCCGGCCCGACAGGTATGCCCAGGCACGGGACGTGCGCAGCAGCGCGATCGCACCGCGCGGCGAGACCCCCAGGGACAGACTCGGCGAGCGGCGGGTGGCGCGGCAGACGTCCACGATGTACTGCACCACCGGATCCTCTGCCGCCACCGTGGCCACATCCCGTTGGGCGCGTTCGAGTGCGGGCACGTCCACCACCGGACGCAGCCCCATGGCGCCGAGGTCCGCGGTGTCGAAGCCGTCGGCGTGACGCCGCAGCACGTCCACCTCGACCTCACGCTCCGGCAGCGGCATCACCGCCTTGAGCAGAAAGCGGTCCAGCTGGGCCTCCGGCAGCGTGTACGTGCCGTCGAACTCGATGGGGTTCTGGGTGGCGATCACCAGGAAGGGGTCCGGCAGCGGGTGCGGCATGCCGTCCACGGTGACCTGGCGCTCCTCCATGGCCTCCAGCAGTGCGGACTGGGTCTTGGGAGGGGTGCGGTTGATCTCGTCCGCCAGCAGCAGGTTGGTGAACACCGGGCCCTCCCGGAACACCAGGTCGCTGGTGGAGGCGTCGTAGACGAGGGAGCCGGTGATGTCGCCGGGCATCAGGTCCGGGGTGAACTGCACGCGGCGCATGCGCACGTCCAGCGCTGCGGCCAGGGAGCGCACCAGCAGGGTCTTGGCCACGCCGGGAACTCCTTCCAGCAGCACGTGGCCGCGGCACAGCAGGGCCACCACCAGGCTGGTGACCGCGGCGTCCTGGCCCACCACGCCCTTGTGGATCTCGTCAGCGAGTCCCTGGAGCTGCTCGCGGGTGCCGCGGTCGACATCGGGCCCGGTGGGCGCGGTGGGGCCCTCGGCCCCGGGCGGGACGGCGGCCTGGCTGGAACCGTTCATCGGTCGATCTCCTTCTCGAGTCGGTCGAGGTCGTGGGCGAGCTGCACCAGGGCCTGGTCACTGCTCACGGGGGTGGGTCCGAGCAGGGAGCGGATCTGCTCCGGGGACTGCTCGAGATGCGGGGTGAGGGCGGCGACCAGGGCGTCCAGCGACTCCTCGTGGCGGATGCCGAGCCGGTCGGCGAGGCGTCTCGCGGCAGCGGCGCGCAGGGAGGCGGCGGCCGCATCACGGGACTGCGACTGCTGCAGCAGCCGTGCGCGCCCCAGCACCAGCTCCTGGGGCCGCACCGTCACCGGAAGCGGCTCCACCACCACCGGACCGAAGCGTCGTCCCAGAGCCAGCAGGGCGACCAGCGCTGACAGCAGCAGCCACAGCGCGAGCGGGGAGGCCCAGTCGGGCAGATAGTCCAGCAGGTCCGGTCCGGTGGCGGCCATCGGATCACCGGGGGAGGGGACGTACCAGGTCAGCTCATCGGTAGAACCGAGAGCGTTGAGCACCAGAGCGGAGTTGTCCGCCTGCCCGATGCCGTCGTTCGTCAGCAGATCCGGGGAGCCCAGCACCACCAGCCGATCGTGCACGGCCACCAGCGACCCCGCCCCGGAGGCGAAGCAGCCGGCTGCCTGCCCGGAGGTGCGGTAGGTGGTGGCCGGCCCCACCAGCCCTTCATCGCCGGGCACGTGGACCTGGCGTGCACCGAAGGCGGCATCGCAGTCAGGGCCGGCATCGATCAGGGTGGATGTGCGCACGGTCCCTGCCGGGGAGATCAGCGGCGTGAGGTATCCCAGGGTGACGAAGTCCGGCTGGACCAGCACCAGAGTGCCGGCCGACTCCTCCAGCGAGGTGGACAGGGCCTCCAGCTGCGCACCGGAGAGCAGGACGGGGTCCGTGACCAGCACGGTGCGGCCCTCGGACAGATCCTCGACCACATCGGCGGTGTGCCGCTGGGTGTCGACCTGGACACCCAGGTCCATGAGCACGCTCACCGCGGCCCGGGATCCCTGTCCCGTCGGCGCGTCGGGCTCGAGCGGGCCGTCCCGGTAGTAGCCGCGGGCCACGGCGGCCAGGACCGCCGCCAGTACGGCGAGCACGATCAGCACCACCAGCCATCGGGGCCGACGATCGGCGGAGCTGTTCATCCGGCGGCCCTCGGGCTCTCGGTGAGGTCCGGGCTGGACTCCGCGATGTACTCGGTCAGCCGCACCAGGTCCTCGGCCTGCTTGGCGCTGACGGAGCGGTGGGAGTAGGCGGCGGTGTCGAAGGCCTGGGCACCGAGCTGGAGGCGTCCCCGCAGTTCGGGGAACGGTACGGAGGCTCCCTCGGCGGCCTCGTGCGCCGTCATCCCCGCGGTGACGTCCAGCAGGGTGCGGTCGTCGAGATCGCGCACCAGTGCGCGCATGGCCAGCACTGCCGCATCATCGCGCCGCCCCGCGGCGACGGCGTCGCGGGCCGCTGACCGCAGCTCGGCGGCGCTGAGCACGTCCGGGGTGTCCAGTGCCGTCTCCACCGTCAGCGTGGCGCTGCGCCGGATCAGTCCGGTGCGGCGCAGCACGAGCACCGTCGACCCCAGCGCCAGCGCGATCAGCAGGGCGAACAGGCCGGCCTGGGCGGCGGAGGAGCCGTCGATGCCCTTCACGATCTCCGTCAGCCAGGACTCGATCGTCTCGAGCAGCCACTGCACGAAACCGGGGGAGTCGTCGTACTCGGCCTTCGACAGCTCCTCGAGCATCCGGCGGCGCGCCTCATCGGGGTCGATCCCCGGTGGGGCAAGGGGGATCATGGGAGCTGCCCCGCGTTCCAGCTGTCACGGGCACGCCGGTTCAGTTCGATGTCCCAGGCCTCGTGCCGCATCCGGTTGTCGGCGTAGATCGCCGCGGTGCCGGCGGAGAGGTAGGGGGCCAGCAGGAAGGTCGCGACGTAGGCACCGATCATGGACAGCACGGTCAGCACGATCACGCCCAGCACGATCGCCTCGAGGTTGGACAGCAGCAGGATCGCCATGTAGGCGACGGCCCCCACCACGCCGAAGACTCCGCTCAGCACCTGCACGGCGACGTAGTACAGCACCGCCAGCAGGACGCCCAGGCCCAGCGCCCGCCACATGCGGCGCCCGGCGGTCAGCGCGAAGGAGCGACGCACAGCCCCGAGGATCCCGGTCCCTTCGACCACCAGTGCGGGGATGGCGAGCAGGGTGCGAGCGTAGAACCACACTGCCGCGACGAGTGCGACGACGAGGCCCAGCACCAGAGCGAGGATCGTGATCGCATTGGCCTCCTGCCACACCAGCAGAGGCACCAGACCCAGGGTCGTGGGGACCACGGTCGCGACGGTGATCAGCAGCCCCACCAGGGCGGAGACCCCGACCGCCGGCAGCGCCAGTCGTCGCAGGGTGGGCCACAGCTCGGAGTCGGCCAGAGGCTCGCCCGTGGCCTCCCCGATGGCGACCCGCGTGAGGACGGCGGTGACCATGGCGGTGGCGATCATGGAGACCATGCCGGTCACCAGCGAGGCCCCCAGCGTGCTCAGCGCCTCGGACAGGGACATCACCGAGAACGCCCCGGGATCGCTCGCCTGCGGGTCCTCGAGCATGGTGCGGGTCTCGCCGATCAGCGGCATCATGCTGGCCCCGGTGAGCACCGTGATCAGCATGTACGCGATGCCGTGAACGGCCGCGGACAGCAGCAGCATGGCCTTGGCCCGACGACGGTAGATGCGGACCGCCGCTCCCAGCACCTCACCGACCGACAGTGGCCGCAGGGGGAACAGGGGCGCCTGCTGCACCAGTTCCCGCCGCAGCGGGCCAGCCGGGCCGTCTGTGGGCCCCTGAGTGCTCGTGGGGTCTGGGATCGGGGGCGCACCGGCGCCGTCCGGGTGCGTCCCCGGCTCCTGGCCCTGCGGGACGCTGCTGGTCCCGGGTGCGGTCCATCCCGTGCTCATCCCGACCTCCGTCGTCCTGGACCCCACCGGGTGCTGCCGGGTGAACCGGGGAGCCTGCCGTGGCGGTCCTGCTCGTGGTGATGCTGTGATCCTGTGTTGCTGATCCTGTGTTGCTGTGATGCTGGGTTCCCACGCTACGCACTCCGCGTGCCCGGCCCGATCCGACGAACGTCGATGACCTCGTGTCGTGGGTCCATCCCGGTCCTGCTGCTGGGTGGCACAATGACCCCATGACGACGCCTTCACGGATCCTCGTGGTCGATGACGATCAGGCGATCGCCGAAATGGTCGGGATCGTTCTGCGCGGCAAGGGGTACGAGGTGATCACCTTCCCCGACGGCGCCTCCGCACTGGAGGCGTTCGCGCGCGTGCGGCCCGACGTGGTCCTGCTGGACCTGATGCTGCCGGGGATGGACGGCATCGAGGTGTGCCGCAGGCTGCGCGCCGGGAGCGGGGTGCCGATCATCATGCTCACCGCCCGCACCGACACCGCCGACGTGGTCGAGGGGCTCGAGGCCGGGGCGGACGACTACCTCACCAAGCCGTTCGAGCCGGAGGAGCTGGTGGCAAGGATCAAGGCGCGCGTGCGGCGCTCCGAGGTCCCCACCACGGAGAAGCTCACCATCGGTGACCTCGAGATCGACGTGGACGGGCACGAGGTGTTCCGCGGGGGTGAGCCGATCTCCCTCACCCCCCTCGAGTTCGACCTGCTCACCCAGCTGGCCCGCAAGCCTTGGCAGGTGTTCACCAGGGACGTGCTGCTGCGGGAGGTGTGGGGTTACCGGCACAGTGCCGACACCCGCCTGGTCAACGTCCACGTGCAGCGCCTGCGCTCCAAGATCGAGCACGATCCGGAGAACCCCCGGATCGTGGTGACCGTGCGCGGGGTGGGCTATCGGGCAGGTGGGCCGTCCTGAGCCGGCCCGCGCAGCCGTGACCGCCCCGGGCCGCGGCGAGAGCGGGCCCGGCGCCGCCCTTCATCGCGTCCTTCCGGGGCACTGGCCGCTCGCCCTGCGCGTGGTGGTGGTGACCACTCTGCTGGCGAGCGTGTCCATCCTGACGGTGGGCGCGTACCTGTCGTCCGTGATCGCCGACGGCCTGTACGAGCAGCGTCGGGACCGGGTGCTGGAGGAGTCCCAGGACATCCGTGATGCGCTGGTCTCCGACCTGGATCAGCTCACCGGTGCCACCGGAACTCAGCAGCAGGACGCGGCCACCGCCTTCGTCCAGGAAGTGCGGGGCCAGAACGGCGCATCCCGCCGGGAGGCGGCACTGGTCCCGGTGGAGACCACAGGCATGGTGTGGTCGGTGTACTCGGACCGTTCGCTGTCCGAGGTCGTGGATCCCGAGTTCGCGCGAGCAGTCGCCGCGCAGCCCGACTCGCTGGTGTGGACGTCCATCGCGATGGCGGGCCCCACCGAGGAGGTCGAGCCCGCTCTGCTGGTGGGCACGCGCGTGGTGGTGGCCGGGAGCGGCTCCTACGACCTGTACCTGGTGTACTCCCTGCAGGACGAACAGCAGACCCTCGCCTTCGTGCAGCGCGTGGTGCTGGGCGGCGGCGCCGTACTGCTCGCCCTCATGGTGGGCATCGCCGTGGTGGTGGCACAGCTGGTCACCACCCCTCTGAAGAAGGCGGCACAGGCGGCCGAGCGCCTGGCCGCCGGAGACCTCACCAGCCGCGTCGAGGTCTCCGGGGCCGATGAGCTGGCCCGGGTGGGGGAGTCGTTCAACGACATGGCTCGGAGCCTGGAGCAGAAGGTCGAGGACCTCACCGAGCTCTCCCGGGTCCAGCAGCGCTTCGTGGCCGACGTCTCGCATGAGCTGCGCACCCCGCTCACCACGATCCGCATGGCGTCCTCCGTGCTCGACGACCAGCGCGAATCGCTGCCGGAGGGTCTGCACCGGACGGTGGAGCTGCTCTCGACGCAGGTCACCCGCTTCGAGCTGCTGCTCACCGAACTGCTGGAGATCTCCCGGTTCGATGCCGGGGCGGCCGTGCTCGAGGCGAACCGCGAGGACCTGGACGAGCTGGTGATGCGCGCGGTGGACGACGTGCGCCCCCTTGCTGCAGCCCGCGGATGCCTGCTGGACGTGCGACCTGCCGGGCACGGGATGCGCGCCGTGGTCGATGCCCGGCGGGTGGACCGGATCCTGCGGAACCTGCTGACCAATGCGATCGAGCACGGGGCGGGGCATCCGGTGCTGGTGCAGACGGGATCGGACGAGGACTCGGTGGCCGTGGTGGTCCAGGACCACGGGCGGGGCATCTCCCCGGAGGATGCCCGCCGCGTGTTCGACAGGTTCTGGCGGGCCGACCCCTCCCGTGCCCGCACCCTGGGAGGGACCGGGCTGGGTCTGTCGATCTCGGTGGAGGATGCGCACCTGCACGACGGCTGGCTGCAGGCATGGGGACAGCTGGGCGAGGGAGCCGTCTTCCGCCTCACGCTGCCGCGTCGACCCGGTGGCGCGATCACCCGCTCCCCACTGCGGCTTGAGCGCTCCTTCGACCGCGTAGGAGGGGACCCGCTGCCCACCGCCACCGGTGAGATCCAGATCAGTCCGGACATGCTGCCGGGCCTGGACTCGAGCTGGGAGGAGGAGGGGCGATGACCGCGAGCCGCCGGGAGCTGTTGCGCCTCGCCGGTGCCGCCGCGCTGCTCGGCACCGGGAGCGCCTGCGCGCGCATCCCCACCGAGTCCCCCATCGACAGTCGCCCCCTCTCGGGCCGTTCCCGGCCGGGCGCCCCCTACGTGCGGGCGCTGCCGCCCCCCGAGGACGCCACTCCCCAGCAGGTCCTCACCGGGTTCGTGCAGGCCGGCGTAGGCACCGAGGACGACTACGCCGTGGCTAGGGAGTACCTCACCCCCGACGCCAGCGCCGCGTGGGATCCGGGAGCCGGCGTGACCGTCTACTCCAGCAGCGACGAGCTGCGGGTGGAGCAGCTGGGCGAGGACACCGTCTCCCTCGCGCTGCAGGCCGTGATGCTGGTGGATGCGCAGGGCGTGCGCAGCGTCCTGGCCGGTCCCACCGCCCAGGAGATCACGGTCCACGTCCAGTCCGTTGACGGGCAGTGGCGGATCGCCGATCCGCCACCCGGCATCCACCTCTCGGGGTCCGCGTTCGAGGCGCTATTCACCCCTGCACGGCTCTACTTCCTGGATCCCCGATCCCTGCACCTGGTCCCTGATCTGCGCTGGTACTCCTCCCACCGGGCTGTTCCGGCGGTTCTCGAAGGCCTCCGCGCCGGGCCCGTGGAGTCGCTGGAGTCGGCCGTGCGCAATCTGGTGCCCTCCGGCGCCGACATGGAGGCGGTGACGGTGACGACGGGAGCTGACGGTGTGGCCGAGGTGACCATACCCGAGGCCGTCCGGCGCCTGGCCAGCGCGCCGCGCGGGCACGCCCTCGCGCAGCTGGAGGCATCCCTGCGGTCCCTGCGGGCGCTGGCGGAGGTCCGTCTGCTCTGGGACGGCACCGACCTGACCGCGCAGGTGGACCGCTCCCTCTCCCGGCCTCTGCCGGGGCATCGCCCGATCGGGGCAGGACCCACCGGGGTGGTCTCGCTCGCCGACGCCGGGGGGAGCGATCAGATGTCCCAGCTGGTCCCGGACCTCGCCGAGACCGTCCTCTCCGCACCGGCGATCAGCCAGGACGGCGTGCTGGCCTGCGCACTGTCACAGGACCGCAGCAGCGTGCTGATGGCCTCGACCGATGGCTCGGTACCGGTGAGGCAGGCCGCTGCCGGCGCGGCCTACGCCGATCCGCGACCCGATGACGCCGGGTACGTCTGGGCCTCGGTCCAGTCCGGCACGGGAGTGCTGCTGGCGATGTCCGCCCAGGGGGCCGAGCACGACGTCAAGGTCGATGCCGCCTGGCTGCGAGGACGAGAGGTGCTGGGGCTGGACATCGCCGCCGACGCCACCCGCCTGGCCGTGCTCTCCGCCGACGAGGCAGGGACCCGACTGGATCTGTGCGCGGTGCAGCGCGACGAGGCCGGGGTTCCGGTCTCCGTGTCGGAGCCGGTGGTGGTGCGCACCGGGCTGGTCGACATGGTGCAGGTGGGCTGGTACGACGAGATCGCCCTGACCGTGCTCGGCACGGACCCCATCAGTGAGGAGCTCCGGGCTCAGGTCACCGACCTCGCAACAGGGCACGAGCTGCTCCCGCCGCCGCGACAGGGAACGGTGCGCCTGGCCGGCAGCGTGATCGCGGAGTCCGTGTGGGCCGCCACCGAGGACGGTGCGCTGATGCGCAGCACGGGGGACCGCTGGGCGAGCGTCGATCTGCCGGCCCGGGACCCCGCCTTCTACTGAGAGGTCCTTCCCCGGTGCACCACCGACGGCCGAGCTCAGGTGGGGTTCCTCCCCACGATGCCCTTGTCCCCAGCGTGGCCCGATCCCGCCCGTGAGCACTGCGATCGAGGTGGGATGGGGGCATGGGACACGCGCGGAGTCGGCACCGGGGGGCGGGGATCGCCGTGGCGCGGGCAGTAGGCGAGGTCGTCGCGCAGACGTGCTCACTGCTGGTGCCGCGCGTATGCCCCTGCGGCAGCGAGGGCAGCTGGCTGTGCCGGGACTGCCGCGCCCTGCTGCAGGGGCCACCGGTGCGGGTGGAGTCCTGCTGCGATGCGCTGCAGCACCTGAGCGCAGCCCGGGTCAGGGAGCGGTCCCGGCTGTTGCCCGCCGGGGTCGACCATCACCCCCTGCTGCCCGTGCTCGCGCTCGGCGAGTACACCGGGGATCTGCAGCGCCTGGTGCTGGCTTGGAAGAACGGTGGCATGCTCCATCTGGGAGCCCCGATCGCGGCCGGTCTCGAACCAGCAGTGAGGCTGCTGGTGGGCACCGGGGGAGCAGCTGGCGGGTCGCAGGTCCCCTTCCTGGTCCCGGTCCCCTCCCGTCTGCGGGCGCGGCTGCGCCGCGGGGAGGACCACACCGCAGAACTGGTCCGCTCCCTGGCGCGCTCCGGGATCGGCAGGCCGCTGCTGCTGCGTGCCGCCCCTACCACCGGGCAGGAGGGCAAGGGGGCGCGGATGCGGCGCACTCGCCGCATCCGCCTGGCAGGCCCGCTTCCGGCGGCGGCGCTCAGGGAAGGGCCCGGCTGCGTGATCGTCGATGACGTGGTCACCACCGGATCCACGCTGCGCGCCATGCACGAGACCCTCACCGCAGCGGGGATCCCGGTGATCGGCGCGGTCGTGGTGGCCTCGGCACGCGTGCCCGGGGATCCGGTGCCGGTGGAGCTCCGGGTCACCGAGGTGGCGCACCGGTCCACCGATCGTCCGGGCTGATCCATGCAGGACGATCGGCCAGGAAATCAGAAGGGAAACATGGCATGCTTGGACCACTCGACATCGCAGCGAGTCCCCTTCGAGAGGAGGTGCGGAACCCAGCCGAGGAGCCATCGCGGCCGGGCTCAGAACGGCCGCACCACCGCTAAGAGGAGTACTTCATGGAGATCAACGTCGTCGGACGCCACATGGACGTCCCGGACCGATTCCGCCGTCATCTCACCGACAAGCTCGACAAGGTCACTCAGCTGGCGCCCACCGCGCTGCGGGTGGACGTCGAGATCTCGCAGGAGAAGAACCCCAGGCAGGCCGAGCTCAGTGATCGCGTGGAGCTCACCGTGCACGACAAGGGCGCTGTGATCAGGTCCGAGGCCCGGGCCGATGATCTCTACGGGGCCCTCGACGTGGCCTACGGGAAGCTCCTGGAGCGGCTGCGCCGAGCACGGGACCGGCGCAAGGACCGCCACCGCGGCCGCGACCGCGCCCACCAGGTCTCCGGGGAGTCCCTGCGCACGATGGTGCCGGACGCGCAGCTGCCCGCCGCTCTGCGGGAGGATGCCGCCCCCGCCGGCCAGGAGACGATGGCGTCCGAGGCGGCTGAGCTGGACGCGGATGGGGACAGCCCCATCGTGATCCGTGAGAAGAAGCACCCCGCCGAGCCGATGTCCATCGACGACGCCCTGTACCGCATGGAGCTGGTGGGCCACGACTTCTTCCTGTTCATCGACGAGGAGTCCGGGAACCCGAAGGTGGTCTACCGCCGCAAGGGCTGGAGCTACGGCGTGATCGAGCTGGATCCGCAGCAGGAGGCGGTCGCCGGTTGATGGCCGGCAGCCGCTGAGGGGCGGGGGGGGGGGGCCCCC
>NZ_JALXKT010000080.1:0-13154 GCF_025144775.1 Brachybacterium sp. p3-SID957
AGGCGGAGCCGCGTCACGAGGGTAGGGGTCAGGACTCCTTGGGAGCAGCCTCGGACTCGACGGTCACGGTGCCGTCGATGATCTCCTGCGTGAGGGTGTCCAGCTCACCCTTCAGCTCCTCGGGGACCTTGTCCTCGAAGTCGTGGAACGGGGCCAGGCCCACACCACCGTTCTCCAGGGTGCCCACGTACGGGGAGTTCTCGAAGGAGCCCTCGGAGCCCTCGGCGGCCACGTCCTGCACGGCCTCGCCCATCAGCTTCATCACGGAAGTGAGGATCACGCTCTGCGCCTCGGCGTCGGAGGAGTTGGTCTCGTAGCCATCGGCGTCGACCCAGATCACCATGCGGCCTTCGCCCTCCTTGGCGGAGGCCAGGGTGCCGGCGCCCACGGGGCCTGCCACCGGCATGACGATGTCCGCGCCGGCGTTGTAGAACTCGTCGGAGACGGCCTTGCCCTTGGACTGGTCCTCGAAGGAGGCGACGATGGAGCCGGACTGGGAATCCTTGTTCCAGCCGAGCACCTCGACGTTCGTGCCGTGGGTCTCGTTGTAGTGGGCCACGCCGTCCACGTAGCCGTCCATGAAGATGGTGACGGTGGGGATGTCCATGCCGCCGTAGGTGGCGACCTTGCCGGTCTCGGTCATGCCGGCGGCGAGATAGCCGGCCAGGAACGCGGCCTCGGCGGTGTTGAACTCGATGGGCTTGACGTTGTCCAGCTCGATCGGGTTGCCGTCTGCGTCCTGCGCGGTGGAGTCCACGATCGCGAAGTCGATGTCCTCGTTGGCCTGGGCGGCGTTGCCGGTGGCCGGGGCCAGCAGGAAGCCCACGGTGAAGATCAGGTTGCAGTCCGAGGAGACGAGGTTGTTGATGTTGGGCTCGAACTCGGAGACGGCGGTGGACTCAGCGGTCTGGGTCTGGATGCCGAGCTCCTCCTCTGCGGCCATCAGGCCGTTGTAGCTGGACTCGTTGAAGGACTTGTCGTCCCAGCCGCCGGAGTCGGAGACCATGCAGGCCTTGTATTCGCTGCCGGCACCGCCGGCGTCGCTGCCGCCGCCACCGCCGTTGCCGCCACCGGCCTCGGGAGCGGTGCCGCACGCGGCAAGGGTGAGGATTCCGGCGCCGCCGAGGGCGAGCGCGCGCGAGAGGTTCTTCATGAAGGATCTCCGGTGTGACGAGCAGGAGGATGTGGACAGGGACCGGACGGGTCCGCATGGTGGGCGGCCTGAGCGTCAGCGGTCCACTGCAGGGTATCCGGGACCGGCGTCCCGTGTACGGACCGACGGCCCATCGACATGAACCGTTATGAAATCGACGCGCACATGACAGGCACGTTAACTGCGTGCGAACACGAATCCGCAGCCCACCGCCGATGACGGCCGAGAGGCAGATCACAGGCGAAGTCGGCAGTGTGCGCCGGACGATGGGCCCGGGTTGCGGGAATGCCGGGGTGCGGGGGGCTCCGATCCGCGGTCAGGCGGCGTGGGCGTCGCGCAGCAGGCAGGCGGCGGCGAGCACCTCGGCGCCGATGTCGATCGCCCGCTCGTCGATCATCAGATCGCCCATGTGGAGGTCGTAGGTGCGGCCGCCGGGGGTGCGCGTGCCCAGGCGTGCCAGGGCCCCGGGCACCTTCTCCAGGTACCAGGCGAAGTCCTCACCGCCCAGGGACTGCGCCGTCGGGTCAAGGTTCTGCCTCCCCAGAACGCCGGTCACGGCGGCGGAGAGCACCTCGACGCTGTGCGGGGAGTTGGACACCGGGGGCACCCCGCGATCATGGGTCACCCGGGCCTCGACCCCCCAGGGACGCACCAGATCGGCCAGGACCTCCTCGAGCAGGTCCTCGGCACGGTCCCAGGCGTCGTGGTCCAGGCAGCGCAGCGTCCCCTCCAGGGTGCCCGAGCTCGGGATCGCGTTGAAGGCCGAACCGGCGTGGATGCTTCCCCAGGTGAGGTTGACCCCGGAACGGGGGTCCATGCGCCGGCTCAGTGCCGCCGGCAGCTGGGTCGCGATCGATCCCAGGGCGTAGACCAGGTCCTGGGTGAGGTGAGGCCGGGAGGTGTGCCCGCCGGCTCCGCGCACCTGGATCCGCACGGGATCAGTGGCGGAGGTGATGGGTCCCGACTTCAGGCCGACGTGGCCCACGTCGACCCCGGGGTCGCAGTGCAGGGCGAAGATCGAGTCGACGTCATCGACCACGCCCTCGCCGATCAGCTCGAGCGCTCCGCAGGGGTGCTTCTCCTCCGAGGGCTGGAACACCAGGCGCACCCCGCGCCGCAGGGCGCCCTCCTCGGCGACCCGGACCAGTGCGTGCGCGGCACCGATCACGGCGCTCATGTGCACGTCATGGCCGCAGGCGTGGGAGACTCCCTCGACCGTGGAGCGGTAGGACACGGTGGACAGCTCCGGGATCCCCAGGGCGTCCATGTCGGCTCGCAGCGCGACGGGCTTCAGATCGGGATCGGAGCCCGGGATGTCGCACACCGCACCGGTGCGGGGCATCCGCTTCGGCTCGAGCCCCAGGGCCTGCAGCTGCTGGACCACGCAGTCGGTGGTGCGGTGCTCCTCATGGGAGAGCTCGGGGTGGCGGTGCAGATGGCGGCGGATGTCGCGCAGCTGCCGGGATCGTTCGACGATCGTGCGGTGGAGCAGGCCGTCCGGACCCAGCAGCCCCTCCCCCGTGCGTCCCTGCGCGGGGGCGACCGATGCTGTCGTCCCGGTGGCTGCGATCACCAGCGGCTGATCCACCTGTGCTGTCCTTCGTCCGTTGCTGCTGTCATGTCCCGGCCATGTCGTCCCGGATCGGGGATGCAGTCGCTGCTCCGGGCGGGTCGCCGTCGGCGATCAGCGCAGATGGTCCAGGCCTACCTGGGGCAGTCGGCCCACCAGGGTGCCCAGATCCTGGGCGTGATCGTCGGCGAGGACGAGCAGCACGTCCTCGGTGTCGACGACGCTGACCCCGTCCAGCCCGACCAGGGCGACGTGGCGATGGGTGGCACCGTACACCGTGGCCCGGGAGTCGACGGCATCGACCCGTGCGGTGCCCAGCACCTGGACATCGGACCCGTCGCGGCGCACGCCGACTTCCTCCCTCGTGCCCGCGCGGGCACGCAGCTGACGGGCGAGGGCGGCGAAGTCGCCGACGTCGTCCCAGTCGAAGGAGGCAGGCACGACGGCGACCCTGCCGGCCGCCGCGAGGGGCTCGGCCAGCGCGTGGTCGATGGCGATGCTGGTGAGCGTGGGCCAGAGGCGCTCCATCACCTCCCGCTCCTGCGCGGTGCCGCGGGCGGCGGCGATCGAGCGGACCCCAGCGGCGAGAGGGGGGATCTGTTCGGCCAGGGCATCGAGCAGCACCCCCGCCCCGACGGTGAACATGCCTGCGTTCCACAGGAACCTGCCGGTGGTCAGGAACTCCTCGGCGAGGGCGGCGTCCGGCTTCTCCACGAAGCGGACGACCGGGCGGGCGCCCGCGGCACGCAGCTGACGCTGGGCGGGGTCGCCGGCTCCGCCGCCCTCGGCCCCGTGGCCATCCGATGCCGGGGCCTGTTCGATGTAGCCGAACCCCGTGGCGGGATGAGTGGGCTGGATGCCGAGGGTGACCAGGTGGCCCAGCTCAGCGGCTCGTCGGGCGGCGCGGACGCTCTCGGCGAAGCCCTGGGTGTCCGCGATCAGGTGGTCGGCGGCGAAGGAGCCGATCACAGCCGTCGGCTCCTCGCGCTCCACCACGGCTGCGGCCAGCGCTATCGCCGGCATCGAATTGCGCGGGGTGGGCTCGGTCAGCACCCGGGCCGTCGCCCCCGCCTCCGCGACCTGCTGCTGGACGGCATGCGCGTGCCCACTCCCGGTCACGATGACGGGCGGTCGGTCCGCCAGGGGCGCCAGCCGTGCAAGGGTCTGCTGCAGCAGGGAGGAGCCGCTGCCGGTGAGGTCCAGCAGGAACTTCGGATGCGTGCTGCGCGACAGCGGCCACAGCCGTGTTCCGGCGCCACCGGCGGGGATCACGGGAACGAAGGGCATATCGGACATGGCGACAGCGTACCCAGGCCCCGGCGGACCTCTCAGACCCCGGCAGGTGCGCGCGGACCTGCACGTCCAAGTGCTAGGCTGGCCAGGCCCCTGTCGGGGGCGATGATGATGTCGCCGTGTCGTGACGTGCTCGTCCGCTCGGACGCGCACAGTCAGCGCGGGCCGGTCACGGACTCGCTCCGGCACCCGGTTCTCGCGAGGCTCGCGTCGCGGCAGTGCATCCTTCCCCTCGGCCCCATCCCGTCGTTTCTGGAGGACCTTGTGGCATCAGCCCAGTCCGGGACGCTCTATCGCGGCCGCGAGGGCATGTGGTCCTGGGTCGCGCACCGCATCTCGGGAATGCTCATCTTCCTGTTCCTGCTCGTGCACGTCCTGGACACAGCACTGGTGCGCGTCTCCCCCGAGGCCTACAACGAGGTGATCGGCCACTACAAGTCCGTGGTGTTCGGCCTCGGCGAGATCGGTCTGGTCGCGGCTGTGCTTTTCCACGCGCTCAACGGCCTGCGGATCATCCTGGTGGACTTCTGGTCCCAGGGCACCCGCCACCAGCGCGCACTGTTCTGGGGTGTCGTCGCGGTGTGGGCGCTGCTGATGATCGGCTTCGTCCCCCGCCACCTGATGCACATGTTCGGAGGCTGAGATGACTGCACAGTCCACCACCCAGATCCCGGATCCCTCCACCCGGTACCGCCGCACCGGCCAGCGCGGGATCAACACGGAGATGCTGTCCTGGCTGTTCATGCGGGTCTCCGGCGTGCTGCTGGTCATCCTGGTGTTCGGTCACCTGTTCGTGAACCTCTGGCTCGGCGAGGGCGTCAAGGGCATCGACTTCGCGTTCGTCGCCGGCAAGTGGACCTCCCCGTTCTGGCAGGTGTGGGACCTGCTGATGCTGTGGCTGGGACTCATCCACGGCGGCAACGGCGTGCGCACCATCATCAACGACTACGCGCGCGGCTCCACGCTGCGCCTGGTGCTCAAGGGCCTGCTGTACTTCGCGGTGGTGCTCACCATCGTGCTGGGAACCCTGGTTGTCTTCACCTTCGATCCGTGCCCCGTGGGTGCCGATCCGTCCCTGCTTCCCTCCATCTGCGAGGGCTGAGCGCGCCCGCCCGGCGCACCACCCCCTGCACTCCTTCTCCTGTCGTGATCGAAACGGAGCACTGACCCCCATGCAGACCCATAGCTACGACGTGGTGATCGTCGGCGCCGGCGGCGCCGGCATGCGCGCCGCCCTGGAGTCCTCCAAGCGCGCCCGCACCGCCGTGGTCACCAAGCTGTACCCCACCCGGTCCCACACCGGCGCCGCCCAGGGCGGCATGTGCGCCGCTCTCGCCAACGTCGAGGAGGACAACTGGGAGTGGCACACCTACGACACCGTCAAGGGCGGCGACTACCTGGTCGACCAGGACGCCGCCGAGGTGATGGCCAAGGAGGCCATCGATGCGGTGCTGGACCTGGAGAAGATGGGGCTGCCGTTCAACCGCACCCCCGAGGGCCGCATCGACCAGCGCCGCTTCGGCGGTCACACGCGTGAGCACGGCGAGGCTCCTGTGCGCCGCGCCTGCTACGCGGCCGACCGCACCGGGCACATGATCCTGCAGACCCTCTACCAGAACTGCGTCAAGCAGCAGGTGGAGTTCTTCAACGAGTACTACGTGCTGGACATCCTGATGACCGGCGACCCGCGCACCGACGACGGCGTGCGCGCCGCCGGCGTGGTCACCTATGAACTGGCCACCGGGGAGATCCACGTGTTCCGCGCGAAGTCCGTGGTGTTCGCCTCCGGCGGCTTCGGCAAGATCTTCAAGACCACCTCCAACGCCCACACCCTCACCGGTGACGGCCCGGCCATGGCGCTGCGCCGGGGCATCCCCCTGGAGGACATGGAGTTCTTCCAGTTCCACCCCACCGGTCTGGCCGGTCTGGGCATCCTGCTCTCGGAGGCGGCCCGCGGCGAGGGCGGCATCCTGCGCAACAGCGAGATGGAGCGCTTCATGGAGCGCTACGCTCCCACCCTGAAGGATCTCGCCCCGCGCGACGTGGTGGCCCGTGCCATGGCCAACGAGGTGCGCGAGGGCCGCGGTGCCGGCCCCAACAAGGACTACGTGTACCTGGACCTCACCCACCTCGAGCCCGCGCACATCGACGCGAAGCTCCCGGACATCACCGAGTTCGCCCGCACCTACCTGGGCGTGGAGCCGTACACCGAACCCGTCCCGGTGTATCCCACCGCGCACTACGCGATGGGCGGCATCCCCACCAACATCCGCGGCGAGGTGCTGCGCAACGAGGTGGACACCATCCCCGGCCTGTACGCAGCCGGCGAGGTGGCGTGCGTGTCCGTGCACGGCGGCAACCGCCTGGGCACCAACTCCCTGCTGGACATCAACGTGTTCGGCCGCCGCGCCGGCATCGCTGCCGCCGAGCACGCCGCCACGGTGGACCTGCCCGAGCTGGCCGAGGGCGTGGAGACCCCCACGGTAGAGCTGCTGGAGCGGCTGCGGGATCGCCCCGCCACGGAGGATCGCATCGCCGACATCCGCCGCGACCTGCAGGAGACCATGGACGCCAACGTCCAGGTGTTCCGCACCGACGAGACCTGCCGCAAGGCCCTGGCCGACATCGCCGTGCTGAAGGAGCGTTACGCGACCGTCGCCGTACAGGACAAGGGCAAGCGCTACAACCTGGACCTGCTGGAGGCCGTCGAGCTCGGCTTCCTGCTGGACCTCGCCGAGGTCGTCGCACTCGGCGCCCTGTACCGCAGGGAGTCCCGCGGCGGTCACTTCCGCGAGGACTTCGAGAAGCGCGACGACGCCAACTTTCTGCACCACACGATGGCCTACCGCACCTTGGAGGGTGAGGAGGGCACCGAGGGCACCCAGATCCGTCTGGGCACCAAGCCCGTCGTGATCACCCGCTACGAGCCGAAGGAGCGCACGTTCTGATGTCAGTCGTCGCCGACAAGCCCCAGGCCACCTCTCCCGAGTCCAGCGCCGGCGAGATCCCTTCCTTCGATGTCACCCTGCGGATCGCCCGTTTCGATCCCGAGGGCGAGAAGGGTACTCACTGGCAGGACTTCACCGTCACCATGCACGGCACCGATCGCGTGCTGGACGCCCTGCACGAGATCAAGTGGCACCTGGACGGCTCCCTGTCCTTCCGTCGCTCCTGCGCGCACGGGATCTGCGGGTCCGACGCCATGCGGATCAACGGCCGCAATCGCCTGGCCTGCAAGACCCTGCTGAAGGACCTGGACATCGACAAGCCCATCACCATCGAGCCCATCAAGGGCCTGCCGGTGGAGAAGGACCTCATCGTGGACATGGAGCCGTTCTTCGACTCCTACCGCGAGGTGATGCCGTTCCTGGTCGCCAAGGGGCAGGAGCCCAGCCGCGAGCGCCTGCAGTCCGCTGAGCAGCGCGAGCGGTTCGACGACACCACCAAGTGCATCCTGTGTGCCGCCTGCACCTCCTCGTGCCCGGTGTTCTGGACCGACGGCCAGTACTTCGGCCCCGCCGCGATCGTCAACGCGCACCGGTTCATCTTCGACTCGCGTGACGATGCTGGCGAGCAGCGGCTGGAGATCCTGAACTCGCGCGAGGGCGTGTGGCGCTGCCGCACCACCTTCAACTGCTCGGAGGCCTGCCCGCGCGGCATCGAGGTCACCAAGGCCATCGCGGAGGTCAAGCAGGCCGTGATCCGCGGGCGCATCTGAACTCCCAGCACTGAGCAGAACGCCCCTCATGGTCCGCTGCCGGATCGTGAGGGGCGTTCAGCGTGGGGCCGAGGGCCTCAGGAGTAGGTGACCACCAGCGGGGCATGATCGGACCAGCGAGTGTCGTAGCTGGGTGCTCGATCCACCTGGGCGGAGGTGGCGCGTGCTGCGAGGTCCGCAGTGGCGATCTGGTAGTCGATGCGCCAGCCGGAGTCGTTGTCGTAGGCCTTCCCGCGCTGGGACCACCAGGTGTACGGACCGGGCCCCTCACCGGCGAGGGCGCGATGCACGTCCACCCAGTCGCCCTCGACCAGCAGCCGGTCCAGATAGGCGCGCTCCTCGGGCAGGAAGCCCGCCGACTTCAGGTTGCCCTTCCAGTTCTTGATGTCCACCTCGCGGTGGGCGATGTTGATGTCCCCGGTGAGCACGACGTGACGCCCGTCGGCCCGCAGCTGGTCGAGCCGCTCGAGCATGACGTCCAGGAACGCGTACTTGTCCGTCATGGTCTGCGGCTTCTCGGTGTTGCCCGAGTGCATGTAGCAGGAGATCACGGTGAGCTCCCTGCCGTCGTCGAGCGGATCCTCGAGATCGGCCTCGAGCCAGCGCCCCGTGTGGGAGTCGCCCTCGAGACCCGGGAGCCCGCGGCGCACGTCGTCGAGGTCGATCCGCTCCAGCTCCGTGCGCGCAGCGATCGCGACGCCGGCGCGTCCCTTGAGCTGGGAGGCCTCCCCCACGATGCTCCAGCCCTCGCCGACGAGATCGGCGATCAGCTCGTCGGGTGCCCGCACCTCCTGCAGGGTGATCACATCGGCGGTGGTGTCGGCGAGCCAGTCGGCCATGCCCTTGCGGGCAGCCGCTCGCAGGCCGTTGACGTTGACGGTGGCGAGGGTGAAGGTCATGGCCCCAGTATCACCGTGTGGCGCGCCCCCGGTCGAACCGAGAGGCACCGGAGCCGAACCGGCGACGCCCCTGGGGCCGGGTCGGACCGTGCTCGGCCCGCTCGGCGGCAGGGGAGCTCACCTGGCGGGAGCGGGCCGCTCAGCCCTGTGCGCTGTGCTCGATCCCGGCTGCGTGCTCGGCCATCTCCACCACGTTCTTGACCAGCAGGGCTCGTGTCATCGGGCCCACGCCGCCGGGGTTCGGCGAGATCCAGGAGGCCACCTCGGCCACGCGGGGATCGACATCGCCCACCAGGCGGGCCTTGCCGGTGTCCTCGTCCTCCTGGCGGGACACGCCCACATCCAGCACGATCGCGCCCGGCTTGACGTCCTTTGGGCGCACCAGGTGCGCGGTGCCGGCCGCGGCCACGATGACGTCTGCCCGACGCAGATGGGAGGGCAGGTCGCGGGTCCCGGTGTGGGTGAGGGTGACGGTCGCGTTGATCGCCCGGCGGGTCATGAGTGCCCCGATGGAGCGGCCCACGGTGACGCCGCGCCCCACCACCACCACGTCCTTTCCGTCCAGTTCGATCCCGTGGCGTTCCAGCAGCTCGATGACCGCGCGCGGGGTGCAGGGCAGTGGGGTGTGAATGTCCCCCTTGGCGTTGAGCACCAGGCGCCCCAGGTTCATCGGGTGCAGCCCATCGGCGTCCTTGGCAGGGTCCATCCGCTCGAGCACCGCGTCGGTGTCGATGTGCCCGGGCAGGGGCAGCTGGACGATGTAGCCGGTGCAGGCCGGATCGGCGTTCAGCTCGTCCACGACGGCTTCGATCTGCTCCTGGTCGGCATCGGCGGGCAGGTGCTTCTGGATGGAGTTCATGCCCACCTGCTGGCTGTCGCGGTGCTTTCCGCGCACGTAGGCGGCGCTGCCGGGGTCGTCCCCCACCAGCACGGTGGCCAGCCCGGGCTGGGGGTGGCCGGCGTCGATCAGAGCGGCGACCCGCTCGGCGAGCTCGGACTTGATGGCCTTGGCGGTGGCCTTGCCGTCGAGGATCTGTGCAGTCATGGAACTGGTTCGTCTCCTTGGTGATGGGGCATCCCACGGGGTCGGTGGGGCGTGCCCCCGCGTCGATGAGCCTGGCCCTCGGGTCGGCGGGGCGTGCTCACCGGTCGATGGTGCGAGGTGGGTGCTCGTGCCCGGGCTCGGGGCGGGCCCGGGCACGGCGCCTCAGTACTGCTGGAGGTCGGCGTACAGCGGCGTGGCGTCGGCGAGCACGGCGGTGCGGCGGCGCAGGGATTCCAGGTCGGCCTCCGGCAGCAGTGCCTGGGCGATCACGTCAGCCACCTCGGTGAACTCCTCTGCACCGAAGCCGCGGGTGGCCAGGGCCGGGGTGCCGATGCGCAGACCGGAGGTGACCCGCGGCGGGCGCGGATCGTTGGGGACCGCGTTGCGGTTCACGGTGATGCCCACCTCGTGCAGGCGGTCCTCGGCCTGCTGGCCATCCAGCTCGCTGTCCACCAGGTCCACCAGGACCAGGTGCACATCGGTGCCCCCGGAGATCACCTTGACGCCGGCGGACTTCACATCCTCGGCCTGCAGCCGGTCGGCGAGGATCCGGGCGCCCTCGAGGGTGCGCGCCTGGCGGTCCTTGAAGTCCTCGGAGGCCGCGATCTTGAGCGCCACTGCCTTGGCGGCGATGACGTGCATGAGCGGCCCGCCCTGCTGGCCGGGAAACACGGCGGAGTCGATCTTCTTGGCCCACTCCTGCTTGCACAGGATCATGCCGGAGCGCGGACCGCCGATCGTCTTGTGGATCGTGGTGGAGACGACGTCCGCGTACGGGACGGGGCTGGGGTGCAGGCCGGCGGCGACCAGGCCGGCGAAGTGGGCCATGTCCACCCACAGGGCCGCGCCCACCTCGTCGGCGATCTCGCGGAAGGCAGCGAAGTCGAGGTGACGCGTGTAGGCGGACCAGCCGGCGACGATCACCTTGGGCTGCTCGGCCACGGCGAGCTCGCGCACCTTGTCCATGTCGATCAGGCCGGTGCCCGGCTCGGTCTCGTACGCGACGATGTCGTACAGGCGGCCGGAGAAGTTGATCTTCATGCCGTGGGTGAGGTGACCGCCGTGGGCGAGGGAGAGGCCCATCAGCTTGTCGCCGGCGCGTGCCAGTGCGTGCATGACCGCGGCGTTGGCGGTGGCGCCGGAATGGGGCTGGACGTTGGCGTGCTCGGCCCCGAACAGTGCCTTCGCGCGGTCGATCGCGATCTGCTCCGCGACGTCGACCTCTTCGCAGCCCCCGTAGTAGCGCTTGCCCGGGTAGCCCTCGGCGTACTTGTTGGTGAGCACGGAGCCCTGGGCCTGCAGCACAGCGCGCGGCACGAAGTTCTCGCTGGCGATCATCTCCAGCGTGCGCTGCTGACGGGCGAGCTCGGCATCGAGCACCCGGGCGATGTCCGGGTCGAGCTCGGCGATGGACTGGTCGAGGACGTTCACAGGGCCTCCTGCGGGCATCGAGGTGAGGAGCGGGGGCATCGTTGCCGCTCCCATCCTAGAGCCCGCTCACAGATCCAGGCCGAGGCGTACGGGTTCCGGGACGAGATCGATCCCGAAGGCGTCCCGCACGCGCTCCTGCACGTCACGAGCGAGGGCGACCAGGTCGTCGCTGCCGGCCCCGCCCCGGTTGGTCAGTGCCAAGGAGTGCTTGGTGGACACGGAGGCCGGGGCCTCGGGCGCGATCCGGTGACCCAGTTCGATCCCCGCGCTGCTGATGAGCCAGGCGGCGCTGGTCTTGACCTGCTCCGCCCCTGCCGCATAGCGGGGAGCGCCGTCGGGCAGGCGCTCCGCGGTGGAGCGCTCGAGGATCGGATTGGTGAAGAAGGAGCCCGCGCTCCAGGTGTCGTGGTCAGCGGCGTCCAGCACCATCCCCTTCGCGCCGCGGATCCGCAGCACCGCCTCCCGCACCTGCGCCATCGGCACCCTGGCGCCGACGTCCACACCGAGCTCGCCGGCCAGCTGCGCGTAGCGGATCGGGGCGGAGAGGCTGCCGATGGTGTGCTGGAACGTCACCGCCAGCACCACGTACCGGCCAGTGGCGGAGCCCGCCGCTCCCTCGTAGGGCGTGCGCTTAAAGACGCTGTCTCGGTACGCGAATCCGCAGTCGGCAGCGAAGAACGTGCGCACCTTCTGCTCGTGGCGGTCCCAGGTGCGCACCCGGGTGATGGTGGTGGCGACCTCCTGACCGTAGGCGCCGACGTTCTGGATCGGGGTGGCCCCCACAGCGCCGGGGATCCCGGAGAGGGCCTCGATGCCGACCATCTCACGAGCGATCGCGTACCGCACGGCGCGATCCCAGTTCACCCCGGCGAAGTACTCGACGACAGCGCCACCGCAGGTGGGGTCCAGCGGACTGAGCTCGGAGGGATCCACGGCGATCCCGTCCGGCTCCCCGGAGGGGCTGATCTCGCAGGTCGCATCGAGCAGCGGGGCATCTTCCGGGTCCCGCAGCAGCACCACGGTCCCCTCGAAGGGCGCATCGGAGGCGACCAGGTTGGAGCCCCCGCCGAGGACGAGCAGCGGCTCGCCGGCCTCGTCAGCGGCGCGGACTGCCTCGATCACCTCGGACTCGGTGCGGGCCTCGACCAGCGTGCGGATCTGCCCGCCGATGCGCAGGGTGGTCAGGTCCGCCAGCCTCATGCGGCACCGCCCACGGGCGCGTCTGCCCTGCCAGTAGGCAGCGCGACGGTGGCACGGGCGCGTCCCAGCACCTTCGTCTCCCCCACCTGGGCGGTGAGGTCGATCCGGGCGGTACCGGCCTCCTCGTCGACGGCGCCGACCACGGCGACCACCTCGAGCAGCACCTCACCGGTGGCGGGGACCTCGATGGGACTGGTGAAGCGCACCGAGTAGGAGCGCACGGCGGTGGGGTCGCCGATGGCCTCGATGACACCGTTGATCGCAATGCCCATCGTGAGCATGCCGTGGGCGATCACGCCCGGCAGCCCGGCCTCGGTGGCGGCGGTGTCGTTGTAGTGGATGGGGTTGAAGTCGCCGGAGGCCCCGGCGTACCGCACCAGGGTGTCCCGGGAGAGGGGGTGCGTGGTCCGGGCGATCTCCTGCCCCTTCGTGAGGGAGGTGAGGTCGATCGGGGGGTGCACGGCGCCCGTCGGCTCCTTCGCGACGGGCTGCGCGGGGGTGTGTGCATCGGTGTTCATGGTTCCTCCTGGTGTCACTCGCCGCGGACCACGAGCATGCTGCGCACGCTGGCCACGCCCCGCCCGGTCTCATCGGTCACGTCCACCCGGGTGGCGACCATGCTGTGCCCGCCCGCGGAGCGGATCGACTCGACGGTGAGCGTGGGCACCAGGCGGTCACCGGCCACCACGGGGCGGTGCAGGTCGAAGGACTCCTCCCCGTGCACCACCCTGGTGAAGTCGATGCCTGCCGCCGGGTCCTCGATGTACTGCGCCTCAGTCGCCTGCGCCAGCGAGACCAGGAAGGTGGGCGGGGCGATGACGTCGGCGTGGCCGGGCGCGCGCGGG
>NZ_JALXKT010000081.1:0-12326 GCF_025144775.1 Brachybacterium sp. p3-SID957
CGACACCGCCCGCCGCAACCCTGCCGATGCCCCTGCGCGGCGTGCCCCTCTGGGCCCGCTGCTCGAGCACATCGCGCAGGGGGATGACCTCACCGCCATCCGCGCCCTCGTCGAGGAGGGCTCCAAGACCGGGGAGGGCGGCAGCATCGTCGCGGCGACGGGGCTGTTCCCCTTCGCCGTGGCAGATCTCGCGCGCCGCGCCGATGCCCAGCACCCGCTGGTCGTGATCACTCCCACCACCCGCTCGGCGGAGGACATCCGCTCCGCCCTGAGCTGCCTGGTGGGCACTGACCACCTGGCGGAGCTGCCCGCCTGGGAGACCCTCCCGCACGAGAAGCTCTCACCGCGAGCCGACACCGTGGCCCGCCGCCTGGCCACTCTGCGCCGCATCGCGCACCCCGAGACGGAGCAGCCCGTGCACGTGCTGCTGATGCCCGTGCGCACCCTGCTGCAGCCGATCGCCACGGGTCTGGGCGACCTGATGCCCGTCCGCGCCCGCACCGGTGACGAGTACCCCCTGGATGACCTGGTGCAGGCCCTGGTGGACGCCGCCTACGTGCGCGTGGACATGGTGGAGAAGCGCGGGGAGTTCGCCGTGCGCGGCGGCATCCTGGACGTGTTCCCGCCGACCGAGCCCCACCCCGTGCGGGTGGACCTGTTCGGCGACGAGATCGACGAAGTGCGGTACTTCTCCGTCGCCGACCAGCGCTCCCTGCAGGTCGTGCCCCACGGACTGGACGCCCCGCCCTGCCGCGAGATCCTGCTGACCCCGCAGGTGCGCGAGCGCGCCCGGGCCATGGCCGAACAGCTCCCCGGCGCCCGCGAGATACTGCTGCGCATTGCCGCGGGCATCGCGGCCGAGGGCATGGAGTCCCTCAGCCCCGTGCTGGTGGAGCAGATGGAGCAGGTCTCCGACGTCCTGCCCGCCGGCGCCCGGTTCCTGGTGCTGGAGCCGGAGAAGGTGCGCAGCCGTGCGAACGAGCTGGTCTCCACCACCGAGGAGTTCCTCGCCGCGGCCTGGTCCAGCGCGGCCACCGGGGGAGGGCTGCCCATCGACGTGGGCGATGCCAGCTTCGTTCCGCTGGCCGAGGCCGTCGAGCGTGCGCGGAAGGGCGGCCGCCCCTGGTTCACCCTGGCCGCCTTCGGACTCGAGACCGATGTGGACGTCACCGCCAGGGCCACCACGCACCCCGGCTACTCCGGCAAGCCCGGGGACGCCGCCAAGGACCTCGAGGCGCGGCGCCGCGAGGGCTGGTCCGTGATCGCCACCATGATGGGCCCGGGCGGAGCCCGTCACGCCGTGGAGAACCTGCGTGCCGAGGGGCTTCCCGCCGTGTACGCGGAGCGTCTCGACGCACCGGTCGTCCCCGGCGAGGCCGTGGTCACCGTCGGCCCCTTCCCCGCGGGCCTGGTCGACGAGACGGCCAAGATCATCCTCGCCTCGGAGCGGGACCTGACCGGCAAGTCCGGTGCCCGTCGCGGCGAGGAGCGCAAGATGCCCACCCGCCGCCGCAACGTGGTGGACCCCCTGCAGCTGCGGCCCGGGGACCACGTGGTCCACGCCCACCACGGCGTGGGTCGCTTCGTGGAGATGACCAGCCGCACCGTGGGTGCGGGAGCGAAGCGCACCACCCGCGAGTACCTGGTCATCGAGTACGCGGCCTCCAAGAAGGGGCAGCCCGGGGACCGCCTCTACGTGCCCAGCGACCAGCTCGACCAGGTCACCAAGTACGTGGGCGGCGAGGAGCCGTCGATCAACCGCATGGGCGGGGCGGACTGGGCCAAGACCAAGTCCCGCGCCCGCAAGGCCATCCGCGAGATCGCCGACGAGCTGGTGCGCCTGTACTCGGCGCGGCAGTCCGCGCCCGGGCACTCCTTCGCCCCGGACACCCCCTGGCAGCGGGAGCTCGAGGACGCCTTCGAGTTCGTGGAGACCCCGGACCAGCTCGTCACCATCGACGACGTCAAGGCCGACATGGAGAAGCCCGTCCCCATGGACCGCCTGATCCTGGGCGACGTCGGCTACGGCAAGACCGAGATCGCCGTGCGCGCGGCCTTCAAGGCCGTCCAGGACGGCAAGCAGGTCGCCGTGCTGGCCCCCACGACGCTGCTGGCCCAGCAGCACCTGGACACCTTCACCGAGCGGTACACCGGCTTTCCCGTCACCGTGCGGGGCCTGTCCCGCTTCCAGTCCCCGGCCGACTCCCAGGCCACCATCGACGGCATCGCCGACGGCAGCGTCGACGTGGTGATCGGCACCCACCGTCTGCTGACCGGGCAGGTGCGGTTCAAGGACCTGGGCCTGCTGATCGTCGATGAGGAGCAGCGCTTCGGCGTGGAGCACAAGGAGACCCTGAAGGCCCTGCGCACGAACGTGGACGTGCTGGCCATGAGCGCCACCCCGATCCCGCGCACCCTGGAGATGGCCGTCACCGGCATCCGCGAGATGTCGATCCTGGCCACCCCGCCGGAGGAGCGCCATCCCGTGCTCACCTACGTCGGGGTCCAGGACGACAAGCAGGTCACCGCCGCGATCCGCCGCGAGCTGCTGCGGGACGGCCAGGTGTTCTACATCCACAACCGGGTGGAGGACATCGACCGCACGGCCCAGCACCTGCGCGAGCTGGTGCCCGATGCCCGCGTGCAGGTGGCGCACGGCAAGATGAACGAGCACCAGCTGGAACGGGTGATCATCGACTTCTGGGAGAAGGAGTTCGACGTGCTGGTGTGCACCACGATCGTCGAGACCGGCCTGGACATCGCCAACGCCAACACCTTGATCGTGGAGAACGCCGACAAGTTCGGTCTCAGCCAGCTGCATCAGCTGCGAGGCCGGGTGGGGCGCTCCTCCGAGCGCGCCTACGCCTACTTCCTCTACGACGGCTCCAGGCCGCTGACCGAGACCGCGCACGACCGGCTGACCACCCTGGCCACCAACACGGACCTGGGTGCCGGCATGCAGGTGGCCATGAAGGACCTGGAGATCCGCGGTGCGGGCAACCTGCTGGGCGGAGAGCAGTCCGGGCACATCGCCGGGGTGGGGTTCGACCTGTACGTGCGGATGGTCGGCGAGGCCGTGGCCGCCTTCCGCGGCGAGGGCGGCGCCCCCGAGAAGGAGATCCGGGTGGAGCTCCCGCTGGACGCCCACATCCCGCACGACTACATCGGCTCCGAACGGCTGCGGCTGGAGGCGTACTCGAAGCTCTCCGCGGTGCGGGAGGTCGAGGAGATCGAGCAGGTGCGGGCCGAGCTCACCGATCGCTACGGTGCCCCGCCGGCCCCGGTTGAGGTGCTGCTGGACGTGGCCCGCTTCCGGATCGACGCCCGCGCCGCCGGTGTCGAGGAGGTCCAGGCCCAGGGCAAGATGATCCGCTTCGCACACCTGGAGGTGCCGGACTCCGCCGCGCTGCGGATCAAGCGCCTGTACCCGGGCACCGTGCTCAAGCCCGCCACCCGACAGGTGCTGGTGCCGCGTCCCACCACCGCGCGCGTGGGCGGCACCGAGCTGCGCGACCACGAACTGCTGGACTGGGCACGGGCGGTGCTGCGCACCCTGGTCCCCGCCTCGGTAGCCTCGGCCTCGTGACCCCCTCCGACCAGCTGCCCGCCGAGGACCATCCGGCATCCGACGAGTCCCTCCCTTCGCCGCGCGGAACCGCCCTGCTGCGTGCGGTCGAAGTGATGGAGGCGCTGCGCGCGCCCGATGGCGACGCGTGGACGCACCGGCAGACCCACGCCTCCCTGGCCCGGTACCTGCTGGAGGAGACCCACGAGGTGCTCGAGGTGATCGACACCCCGGCGGCTCACGGCTCCACCGCGCTGACGGACGAGCTCGGCGACCTGCTGTTCCAGATCCTGTTCCATGCCCGCATCGGGCAGGACGAGGACCCCGCGTGGGATGTCGACGACGTGGCCCGCTCCTTCGTCGCCAAGATGGAGCGGCGCAACCCCCACATCTTCGGCGAGGATCGCGATCGCGCCCTGCACGACCGCGCCGACGTGGACGAGATCATCGCTCAGTGGCACGCCGTCAAGGCCGCCGAGCAGGAGGCCAGCGGTGGGAGGCGCACGGGCTGGTTCGACTCCATCCCCGCCGGCCTGCCGTCCCTGCAGACAGCCGCCAAGGCTGTCCATCGTGCGCGCTCCGCGGGCCGGCTCGAGGAGCTGCTGGAGAGCGCGGACCATCAGGTCGACACCGAGGACCGCGAGGACTGGGGCGGGGACATCGGTCGTGCCCTGCTGGATGTGGTGGTGGCCGCCGAGGCGCGCGACATCGACCCGGAGAGCGCCCTGCGGTCACTTCTGGCCCGCATGCGCGCCCAGGGCGCGGCACCGGCGGATGATCCGCGATCCCTCTGACGTCCCGAGGGAGTGCACCTAGACTGGTGCGTGGACGGTCAGCGCCGACCGGCCGTGACCGATCCTCACCCTTATGGAAGGAACAGCACATGGCAGCCTTCATCGATGCCGTCCACGCCCGCGAGATCCTGGACTCCCGCGGCAACCCCACCGTCGAGGTCGAGGTCCTGCTCGACGACGGCACCTTCGCCCGCGCCGAGGTCCCCTCCGGCGCCTCCACCGGGGCCTTCGAGGCCGTCGAGCGCCGTGACGGCGACAAGGGCCGCTACCTGGGCAAGGGCGTGCAGCAGGCCGTCGACGCCGTCATCGAGGAGATCGGCCCGAAGGTGGTGGGCCTGGACGTGCAGGAGCTGCGCCTGATCGACTCCACGATGATCGAGCTGGACGGCTCGAAGAACAAGGGCACCCTGGGCGCCAACGCCATCCTGGGCGTCTCCCTGGCCGTGGCCAAGGCCGGCGCCGATTCCGCCGGCGTGCCCCTCTACCAGTACCTGGGCGGCGCCAATGCTCACATCCTGCCCGTGCCGATGATGAACATCCTCAACGGCGGCTCCCACGCGGACTCCAACGTCGACATCCAGGAGTTCATGATCGCCCCGATCGGCGCGGAGTCCTTCAAGGAGGCCGTGCGCATGGGCGCTGAGGTCTATCACGCGCTCAAGGCCGTGCTGAAGGACCGTGGCCTGGCCACCGGCCTGGGCGACGAGGGCGGCTTCGCCCCGAACCTGGGCTCCAACCGCGAGGCCCTGGACCTGATCGTCGAGGCGATCGAGAAGGCCGGCTACAAGGCCGGTGCGGACGTCGCCCTGGCCCTGGACGTGGCCGCCTCGGAGTTCTTCGAGGACGGCTCCTACACCTTCGAGGGCGAGAAGAAGTCCGCCACCGAGATGATCGAGTACTACGCCGAGCTGGTCGCCTCCTACCCGCTGGTCTCCATCGAGGACCCGCTGAACGAGGACGACTGGGAGGGCTGGAACGCCATGACCGAGCGCCTCGGCGACAAGGTGCAGCTGGTGGGCGACGACCTGTTCGTCACCAATCCTGAGCGCCTGGGCCGCGGCATCCTCGAGAAGTCCGCCAACGCCCTGCTGGTGAAGGTCAACCAGATCGGCTCACTGTCCGAGACCTTCGACGCCGTGGACCTCGCCCACCGCAGCGGCTTCCGCTGCATGATGTCCCACCGCTCCGGTGAGACCGAGGACACGATCATCGCCGACCTCGCCGTGGCCACCAACTGCGGCCAGATCAAGTCGGGCGCCCCCGCCCGTGGCGAGCGCGTCAACAAGTACAACCAGCTGATGCGCATCGAGGAGGAGCTGGAGGGCGCCGCGAAGTACGCCGGCGCCGCCGCGTTCCCGCGCTTCACCGCCTGAGGTCGTATCCTGCGGGCATGACTTCGAGACGACCGGGCGCCCCGCGATCCGCGAGGCGCCCGGTCGCGTCGTCCCCAGGGCGACGCGGCCACGCCACGCCCACCCCCGCCAAGGGCCCCGCGGCCCGCACCGGCAGCGGTGCACGCAGCTCCGGCGCCCGGTCCAGCGCCTCGCGCACCCCGTCCTTGCGCCCGTCGGGAACCGGCGCCGCCGGCGGCTCCTCGCGCGCCACCGCCGGAGGATCGCCCTCGCGTGGGCGGGGCCCGGCCAAGGCATCCCGGCCCCGCAGCACCGCCGGCTCCCGCACCGCGCAGCAGGACGGCCCCGGGATCACCATCACCCGCCGCACCCTGGTGCTGGTGTCGCTGGTGGTGATCGCACTGGCGGCCCTGCTGCCCACCGTCAACTCCTACGTCACCCAGCGCCAGCAGCTCTCCGAGCTGCAGGCCGAGGTGGAGCAGAAGCAGCAGCGGGTCGACGAGCTGCAGGACCAGGTCGCCCGCTGGGAGGATCCCGCGTACGTGGCCGCCCAGGCCCGTGAGCGCCTTCTCTTCGCGATGCCGGGGGAGACCCAGTACCGCCTCACCGACACCTCCGGGCGCGACGTGCCGCTGACTGAGGCCGAGCAGGCCGCGGTCGAGGCCACCGAGGGCGAGTGGTTCTCGACCCTCTGGGAGAGCCTCGAGGGCTCGAGCCGCCTCACCGCCGACGACATCCCCGACCCCACCGATGAGGACGAAGCCGAGTGACCACCGCCTCTCTCCCACCCGTTCCCGACGGGGCCTCCCTGCCGCCCCTGCCTCACGAGACCCCGGCCACCCCGGCTGATGCCGTCTCCATGCGCGAGCAGCTGGGCCGTGAGATGCGGGGCGTGATCTCCATCGCCCGCCGCTGCTCCTGCGGCCGGCCGGCCGTGGTGCGCACCGCTCCCCGCCTCGAGGACGGCACCCCGTTCCCCACCTCCCTGTACCTGACCCTTCCCTGGCTGGTGCTGGAGATCTCCCGGGTCGAGGCCACCGGCGCCATGGCCGAGCTCACCGCCCGTCTGGGGGAGGATCCGGCCCTGGCCGAGGCCTACCGCGGCGCTCACCAGCGCTACCTGCAGCGCCGCGCGGAGCTGGGCGATGTCCCCGAGATCAGCGGGACCAGCGCCGGAGGCATGCCCGAACGGGTCAAGTGCCTCCACGCCCTGGCCGGGCAGGCCCTGGCCGAGGGGCCCGGCATCAATCCCGTGGCCGAGGAGGTGCTGGTCGGCATCGACGGCGCCTGGCCGGAGCTGGTGTGCCGCTGCGAGCGGCGCGAGGGGGAGCAGCGATGAGCGCGCGCGAGCATCAGGATCCGCCCGTGGCCGCGATCGACTGCGGCACCAACTCCATCCGCCTGCTGATCGCGCGAGCCGACCCCTCCGGTCCCGGTCTGGTGGATCTCGAGCGGCACATGGAGATCGTGCGCCTGGGCCAGGGAGTCGACCGCACGGGCCGGTTCGACCCGGCCGCCGTGGAGCGCACCCTGGATGCGGCCCGTCGCTACGGGCGGCTGATCGAGCACCACGGTGCGCGCCGCCTGCGATTCACGGCCACCTCCGCCACGCGCGACGCCACCAACCGCGACCTGTTCATCTCCGGCATCCGCGAGATCCTGGGGGTGGAGCCCGAGGTGATCAGCGGCGAGGAGGAGGCCGAGCTCTCCTACCGGGGCGCGGTCACCACCCTCGAGGACCTGCCCGAGGGGCCCCGCCTGGTGGTCGACATCGGTGGCGGCTCCACCGAGCTCGTGCTGGGCACCGACGCGCCCAGCCACCGCGTGAGCCTGGACATGGGGTCGGTGCGGATGACGGAGCGCCACCTGGCCTCCGACCCGCCCACCGCAGCGGAGATCGCGGCCGCTGCGGCCGACGTCGACTCCCTGTTGGACCGGGCCGCCCAGCAGCTGCCGTTGGAGTCCACCTCCGTGCTGGTGGGTGTGGCCGGCACGGTCACCACGCTGACGGCGCTGGCAATGGGTGTCACCGAGTACAGGCCCGATGTCACCCACGGAGCCCGGCTGGACATCGACGAGACCGTCGAGCTGTGCGAGCGTCTGCTGGCCATGCCTCGCGCCGAGCGCGCCGAGCTCTCGGCGATCCACCCCGGCCGCATCGATGTGATCGGAGCGGGCGCGCTCATCTGGTCCCGCGTGGCACGGCGACTGCAGAGCACCGCCGACCTGCAGGTCTCCCGCACCAGCGAGCATGACATCCTCGACGGGATCGCCCTCAGCCTGCTTCCTGTGTGATGTTGATTGCGGGGGCCGCCTTTTGTGCGGCCTCTCGGAGCGCCCTACGCTGTACCCATGAACAACTCTCATGGCGGCAAGCCTCACGTCCTGATCCTCGGCGGCGGGTCCGTCGGACTCACCACTGCGGCGGACCTCCGCAAGTCCCTCGGGACCGAGGTCGCGATCACCGTCGTCGACTCCCGCCCCTACATGACGTACCAGCCCTTCCTCCCCGAGGTCGGCGCCGGCTCCATCGATCCGCGCAACGTGCTGGCCCCGCTGCGCAAGATCCTCGCCGGCACCAAGGTCGTCACCGGCACCGTGACCTCCATCCGCAGTGCCGACAACCTCGTGGTGGTCGACACCGAGGACGACGTCCAGCTCGAGATCTCCTACGACTACCTGGTGGTGGGTCTGGGTGCCGTGCCGCGCCTGCTGCCCATCCCGGGCCTGGCCGAGGCTGCGATCGGCTTCAAGTGGGTCGAGGAGGCCGTGGCCGTGCGCGACCGCGTCCTCGCCAATCTCGCCGAGGCCGCCTCCACCAAGGATCCGAAGATCCGCAAGCGCCTGCTCACCTTCACCTTCGTGGGCGGCGGCTTCGCCGGCGGTGAGGCCATCGCCGAGACCGAGGACATGGTCCGCGACGCCCTGCGCTACTACCCCGACCTGCACGCCTCGGACATCCGCTTCGTGCTGATCGACGCCGCTCCGTTCATCTTCCCCGAGCTCACCGAGGACCAGCGCGCCTACGTGCTGAACCAGCTGCGCGAGCGCGGCATCGAGGTGAAGCTGGAGACCTTCCTGAACTCCGCTGAGGACGGCGTGGTCAAGACCAGCGACGGCGACGAGTTCGAGACCGACCTGCTGGTGTGGAACGCGGGCGTCAAGCCCAGCCCGATCCTGCTGGAGGAGGGGGGCTCGGACCTCCCCGTCATCACCGAGCGCGGCCCCCTGATGGGCAAGGTCGACACCCTCGCCGACCTGCGCGTCAACGGCGCCGACGGCCCGATCGACAACGTGTTCGCCGCCGGCGACTGCGCCGCCGTGCCGGACCTGGCCGCGGGCGAGGGCAAGTTCTGCCCGCCCAACGCGCAGCACGCGGTGCGCCAGGGCAAGCGGATCGCCGACAACATCGCGCGCTCCGTTCAGGGCCGCCCGCTGGTGGACTACTACCACAAGAACCTCGGCACCATGGCCACCCTGGGCATGTACAAGGGCGTCGGTCGCCTGCACGTGGGCGACAAGGAGTTCGACCTGCGCGGCCTGCCCGCCTGGGCCGCCGCTCGCGCGTACCACGTGTACGCCATGCCCACGATCGGCCGAAAGGCCGCTGTGGTCGCCGGCTGGGTCACCAACCTGATCTCCCGCCGCGACATCATCGGCATCCCGGAGCAGACCACGCCGCGCGCCGCCTTCGAGCTGGCGGCCAACACCTCCTCCAAGCCCCAGTGATGCCGCGCGGATCCACGACCCGCGCTCGTGGATCCCGCCGCTGACGCACGCGCCCTTGCTCCCCGGAGCGAGGGCGCGCTGCGTCTGGCGGCCGCCACACGGTGCGCCCGCGGTAGGATGTGACCGAACGTGCTCGACTCCACGCGCAGTCGAGCGCAAACGGCCAATAGGTGGGCATCGGTGGCCCGTGTCCGCACGCAGGAGGAACACCGTCAATGCAGGTCATCATCGTTTCTGACGCCGCCGAAGGTGCACGCGAGGTCGCTGACGTCTTCGAGCGAGTGCTGCGTGATGCAGGCCCCGTCGTGCTGGGCCTGGCCACCGGTTCCTCCCCGCTGGCCGGCTACCGGGAACTGATCCGCCGCCACCGGGAGGAGGGGCTGTCCTTCGCCTCCGCCCGCGCTTTCCTGCTGGACGAGTACGTGGGTCTGCCCTCCGATCACGAGCAGAGCTACCACCGGTTCATCCGCGAGAACCTCACCTGGCACATCGACATCGACGACGCCGCTGTGCTCTCGCCCCACGGGCAGGCTGCCGACCCGATCGCCGAGGCCGATCGCTACGACCGCTCGATCGCGGAGGCCGGGGGAGTGGACCTGCAGATCCTGGGCATCGGCTCCAACGGCCACATCGCCTTCAACGAGCCCGGCAGCTCCCTGGCCTCCCGCACCCGTCCCGTGGTGCTGACCGAGTCGACCATCGCCGACAACGCCCGCTTCTTCGACTCCCGCGAGGACGTGCCGACCCTGGCCCTCTCGCAGGGCCTCGGCACGATCCGCGAAGCGAAGGAGATCGTGCTCACCGCCACCGGTGAGAACAAGGCCCGGGCGATCGCGCAGATGGTCGAGGGCCCGATCAGCGCCCGCTGGCCCGCGAGCTGCCTCCAGCTGCACCCCGCCGTGAGCGTGGTGGTCGACGAGGCCGCCGCCTCCCAGCTCGAGCTGACCGACTACTACCGGCACATGCGTCGGGTGGCCCAGGAGGAGTCGCTCACCTCACGCAGCTGAGCGCCGACGACGACGGTTCCTGGGCCCGCAGGCCGATACGATCGCCCCCATGCAGTCTGATCTCCCCTCATCCCCCTCGTCCCCGTCCCCCTCTTCGTCCCCCTCCGATGCGCGGCCCGCCGCCGCGGCCGTCGGCTCCGGCTCCGCTGATCGCGAGGGTGGCACTGCGCCGGCCTCCACAGCGACCGCCACCGCCCCTCGCGGCGGTCTGGACCGCTTCTTCGGCATCAGCGACCGCGGCTCGAGCGTCTCGCGAGAGATCCGCGGCGGCCTGGTCACGTTCTTCTCGATGTGCTACATCGTGGTGCTGAACCCGCTGATCATCGGCACCGTCCCCGACTCCACCGGCCAGTACCTGGGCGGCGGGGCGGAGCCCAATCTGCCGGCGGTCGCCGCCGGCACCGCACTGATCGCCGGCCTGCTCAGCATCGTCATGGGCACCTGGGCGAAGTTCCCCCTGGCGCTGGCCGCGGGGCTCGGCCTCAACGCCTACGTCGCCTACTCGGTGGTGCCCCTGCCGGGCATGACCTGGGGCGGGGCAATGGGCCTGGTGCTGCTGGAGGGCGTGATCGTCCTGCTACTGGTGCTCACCGGATTCCGCAAGGCCGTGTTCGATGCCGTCCCGCCGTTCCTCAAGACGGCGATCGCCGTCGGCATCGGTCTGTTCATCGCGTTCCTGGGCCTGTACAACGCCAAGTTCGTCACCACTGCCACCGGCACCCCGGTGCAGTTGGGCAACGACGGCTCCCTCACCGGCTGGCCCACCTTCGTGTTCGTCACCGGTCTGCTGCTGATGTTCGTGCTGTGGGTGCGCAAGGTCCCCGGCGCCATCCTGATCTCGATCGTGTTCGCGACCGTCCTGGCCATCGTGCTCGAGAGCGCGCTGAAGCTCGGCGCCTTCGCCCCCGCCGGGCCCGAGGGGGAGGGCAACCCCGGTGGCTGGGCCATGAACGTGCCCTCCATCAGCGAGTTCCCGATCCAGGTGCCGGACTTCGCCACACTGTTCACCGTGGATCCGATCGGCGGGATCACCGCAGCGGGCGCGATCGGGGCGACCGTCATCGTCTTCTCCCTGCTGCTGGCGGACTTCTTCGACACCATGGGCACGATGGTGGGTGTGGCCTCCGGGGCCGGGCTGGTCGACGAGACCGGCGACATCCCCCGCTCCCAGCGCATCCTGGTGGTGGACTCCGTGGGCGCCATCGCCGGTGGCCTCGGCGGTGTCTCCTCCAACACCAGCTTCGTGGAGTCCACCTCCGGTGTGGCCGAGGGTGCCCGCACGGGCCTGTCCTCGGTGGTCGTGGGCATCACTTTCTTGTTGACCACCTTCCTGTCGCCCCTGGTCGCACTGGTGCCGTACGAGGCGGCCACCCCGGCCCTGGTGATGGTGGGCTTCCTGATGATGACCCAGGTCACGGACATCGACTTCACCGACGTGGAGATCGCAGTGCCGGCGTTCCTCACCATCATCCTGATGCCGTTCGCGTACTCCATCACCGTGGGCATGGGGGCCGGCTTCATCATGTTCGTGCTGATCCGCGTGATTCGTGGCCGCGCCAAGGACGTCCACTGGCTGATGTACCTGGTTGCGGCACTGTTCGTCGTCTACTTCCTGCGAGGCGGCATCGAGAGCCTGCTGCTCTGACGCAGCCGAGCCCTCGCCATTGCGACATCGTGCGGCAATTCCTGGCACGTCCGCACCCGAGGTCGCCCTCCGGTGCGGTACAGCCTGCTCAACGGGCGCTCACCGCTCACGAGCAGCGTGCTGCCCGGTGACTTCCAGGCGCCGGTGCTGATGGCGCTGATGGCCGCGACCATCGGTGTGCTCTCCCTTGCCCTGCCCCAGGTGCCGGTCGGCGTGTCCGGGAGCGGGGGGGGC
>NZ_JALXKT010000082.1:0-12229 GCF_025144775.1 Brachybacterium sp. p3-SID957
TTCCCGATGACAAGGATGCTTGCGGCGGCTTCGATGACGTCGTCGGTGATGGTTTCGAGCTGGTTGATCTTCAGCACGCGGTTGATCTGGGGGAAGAGGCGTTCGAGGAGGCGGAAGTTCCCGCGGGTGATGCGTTCGATCGCGGCGATGGCTTGAGCGTCGGTGAAGTCGTCGGGGTCGAGCTCGTGGCCGAGTCGTTTCCAGTGGCGGGTGAGGACGAACAGGAGCTCTTCGCGGCCGAGGGCGCGGTAGCGGTGGGCGAAGCCGAGCCGGCTGTAAAGCTGGGGGTAGTGGCGGAAGCGCTGGTCGATGCCGGGCATGCCGATGAGGATGATGGCGAGGTACTCGCGGTCGTGGAGGTCTCGGAGTAGTTCGAGCGCGGTGCGGGTGAGTCGTTCGGCTTCGTCGATGATCAGCAGCTCGGTGTACTGGATTGTCCTGGGCACATAGCGATCGGTGACCTTCCCGGTCGCGCACAGGTGCTCGTAGACGCAGATGCCGACTTTGGCGCGGTAGAACTCGATCTCGCGCATGAGGTCGCGGGGCTTGGGAAGGACTTCTGGGGTGTAGAAGGCGGTGCGGGAGCGGTTGGCGGCGGCGTAATGCTTGAGGTCGTCCTCGCTGCGCGGTCCCCACTCGTCGATGAAGGGCTCCAGGGTGTCCCAGTGGGCGTAGCGGCGAGCCGAGAGGGTCTTGCCGACGCCGGCATCGCCATGGCAGATGCCGATGGTGACCTCCTTCCGCACGGCGGTGGCGAACTCCGCGAAGCGGCGGTGCTCCTTGGTGACGATGAAGTCGCGGTTCATCAGTCGTCCTCTTCGTAGGTCCGCAGCCTTCTCCGGCGAGGTGCTGCGGAAGATGGCGGCGGTTCAGGCTCATGGCGGGGCGTGGTGGGGATGCGGTCGTTGATGTCCTTGCGGAGCTGGCGGCGCCGGGCACGGCGGGCAGTCTCGATCTCCCGCAGGGTCAGGCGCTGGTTGGGGTGTGCTTCATCGATCGCGGTGCAGATGAAGGTGTCGTGGTCGTAGACGCGGATCTCGGACAGGTCACGGGGGTCGTAGCGGACGGTGATGGTCCGCCCGACGAAGGAGGCGAGGGTGGGTGAGAGGTAGCGCTGGCCCTGGAAGTGGATACCGTCGCGTTGGACGACGCGGTGCGTGGGAACGGTCAGCAGCAGCCCGTCCAGCTGGTCAAGGCTCTCGGGCATCCGCGGCAACCACCCGTCAGCGACCCACGCGGCTTTCGGGCTCACCCCGATCTCTCGGTGAGTCCGCTCGTTGTACTGCGCGATGAACTCGCCGATCGCCTGATCGAGGGCCGGCAGGTCGATCGACGGTCTCGGCTTCGGGACGTCGGCCGCGAGGTGTCCGGGCAGGGCGGGCAGCACTTCGGTGTTGAGGGTGCGGAAGAACCGTTCGATCTTGCCGCGGCCTTGCGGGCGGCCGACGGTGGAGAAGATCAGCCGGATCTTCAGAGCGACCGCAGTGTATTCGAGGTGGTGGCTGGTGAAGTCGGAGCCATGATCGACGTGGAGCACGTCGGGGATCCCGCACATCGCCCAGCTGGGTTCGCTCTTGCGCCAGATCGCTTGGCGCAGCGCGAGGGCGGTGTTCATGGCCGATGGTGCTCCAGCGAAGACCATGTAGCCGCAGATCGCGCGGGAGTAGTCGTCCATGACCGTGGTCAGCCAAGGGCGTTCGGGCTTGCCACCGGCGCCGGCGATGAGGATGTCGAGCTCGGTGTGGTCGGCCTGCCACGTCGCGTTCGGTCGCTCGGCCCGGTGACGGAAGACCAGCTCGTGACGATCACGGTAGGCCGCTGGCCCCTCCAGCGCGAGAGTCACCATCGCCGGATCGAGACTGCGGACCACGGCGCGGACGGTCGCGTAGCTCGGAGCCTTCACCTCGAGACGGGCGGCCTCGCCGCGGGTGAGGCGGTGCAAGGTGGCGATGCTCGGCCGCGGGCGGGTGAGCGCCAGATGCTCGACGAACGCCACGAGTTCGGGCGCCATCCGGCGTGTCCCGGTATCGGCACGGGGCAGGTTCCCCAGCGCGGCGATCCCACCATCGCGGTAGCGGGCGTGCCAGCGCGACAGGGTACGCAGACCGATCCCGGTGTCGGTGGCCAAGGCTGTCAGCGGAATGCCGTCCTCGACGTGGAGTCGAAGGATGCGCCACCGCTGCAGCCCGTCCACCTCACACCTTCTCGGCGGCGAGGTCGTCGCGGGCGCGGGCCGCGTGCTGGTGGCGATAGAGCGTGGCGCGGGACCAGCCAACCAGGCGCGCCGCCTGCTCGGCGGTACGGCCCTTCGCGCGGGCGTCTCGCGCGATCGCGAGCTTCTCCGCGATCACGACCGGATCCACCGGCGGCCGGCCAAAGCGAGTGCCGCTCTGCTTGGCCGCGGCAATTCCGGCGTTGACCCGCTCGACGATGAGTTCGCGCTCGTACTCGGCCAGAGTCGCGAGCATGCCCAGCATCAGTCGGCCCGACGTCGTCTCCGGATCGATCCCGTCCGAGAGCGACCGGACCTTCACCCCCTGCTCCCGCAGCAGGTTCACGGTGTTCAGCACATCGATCAGGGACCGGCCGAGGCGGTCGATGCGCCACACCACGACGGTGTCGCCTTCCTCGACGTAGTCAAGCAGCCGCTTCATCCCCGGCCGCTCTATCGCGGTCCGGCTGCCCGAGGTCACGTCCGAGAACACGTCCCGCCTCTGGACGCCGGCATCGAGGAGTGCATCAAGCTGCAACTGCGCGTCTTGCGTTGCCGTGCTCACGCGGGTATAGCCGAGGTGCCTCATCGGGCAAGTGTGACTCACAAACCCCTGGAGCGCACCACGGCGAGGCAGTTACCGACGGGACGAGTTTCTGAGACGCCGCATGGCGGGAGAGCACGCTCGAACTGGCCCAACGGACGACGCGCACCGGACCGTCTCAACAACCTGTCTATTAATAAGACACGCGATGTGCGCTCCGATGGAGCGAGAACGATTATTTGTGGGCTGTTATCGCAGTTACCCCCTTGACCTTCCCCCCGTGGGGAAGGTGCACAGTGGGGATCAACGCACCAATGAGGAAGACTTCTGTCGAAAGTTCTTCCTCGACGATTCGTGGAGGTCCCTGTGCCTGAAACTGCAACGTCCGAGTTCGATCTGGCCATCATCGGTTCCGGCGGCGGCGCGTTCGCCGCCGCGATCCGGGCGATCAGCCTGGGCCAGCGGGTGGTCATGGTCGAGCGGGGCACCGTCGGGGGCACCTGCGTGAACACCGGGTGCGTGCCCTCGAAGGCGTTGCTGGCCGCCGCCGACGCCCGCCATGTGGCCCTGGACGCTCCCGGCCGGTTCCCCGGCATCGCCGCCATCCCCGGCCCGGTGGACATGCCCGGGCTGGTCGCGGGCAAGGACGCCCTGGTGGAGGGGATGCGCTCGGAGAAGTACGCCGACCTGATCGAGGACTACGGGTGGGACCTGCGCCAAGGTGACGCCACTTTCACCGGTGACGCCCAGGACCCGGTGCTGGAGATCACGAACACAGACGGGGCCGTGGAAACCGTGCGGGCCCGGCACTACCTGGTGGCCACGGGCTCGACCCCGTGGGCCCCGCCAGTGGATGGTCTGGAGGAGGTCGACTACCTCACCTCCACGACGGCGATGGAGCTGCAGGAGGTCCCGGAGTCGTTGATCGTGCTCGGCGGCGGCTACGTGGCCCTGGAACAGGCCCAACTCTTCGCCCGGCTGGGCTCGAAGGTCACGGTGCTGGTCCGCTCCCGGCTGCTGTCCGGCGAGGAGCCCGAGGTCTCGAAGACGCTCATGGGTGTCTTCGCCGATGAGGGCATCCAGGTGGTGCGCCGGGCCGCGGTCGAGTCCGTGGCCACCGACCCGGCCACCGGCGGCGTCGTGGTGGCCGCCACCACGGGCGCCGGCCGCCAGGAGTACACCGCGGACCGGCTGCTGGTGGCCACCGGGCGCCGGGCGGTCACCGAAGGGCTGGGCCTGGAGACGGTCGGGGTCGCAACCGGGGACCGTGGGGAGATCACCGTGGAGGACACGCTCGCGACCTCCCACCCCCGGATCTGGGCGGCCGGGGACGTCACCGGGCACCCGGAGTTCGTCTACGTGGCCTCGGCCCACGGAATCACCGTGGTGGAGAACGCCTTCAACGACGCCGGGCAGCGGGTCGAATACACCCACCTACCCCGGGTCACCTTCACCTCTCCGGCCGTGGGCGCCGTGGGGATGACCGACAAGCAGGCCACAGCCGCCGGGATCCGGTGTGAGTGCCGGGTGCTCCCCCTGGAGTACGTGCCGAGGGCGCTGGTGAACCGTGACACCCGCGGGTTCGTCAAGATCGTTGCCGACGCCGACACCGGGCGGATCGTCGGGATCACCGCAGTGGCCAAGGACGCCGGGGACCTGGCCGCGGCCGGGGTCTACGTCCTGTCCGCGGGCATGACCGTGGATCAGCTGGCGACCCTGTGGTGCCCCTATCTGACGATGGCCGAGGGCCTAAAGATCACGGCCCAGTCCTTCCGCACCGATGTCTCCAAACTGTCCTGCTGCGCCGCCTGAGAGCCGCCCCCAGCGCCCCAGCCCACGGGAAGCGCCCGTGACCGGCCACGATGCCTGTGCGGCGACCGGGCGGCTGCTGCTTACACCTCACGTCCTGCCCCGACACGAGCTGGGACGGCACGACGAGTTCAACGAGTAGAACCGAAAGATCCACTGCACCTGAAGGAGGAACATCATGAGCGCACATTTCGACGTGGCCGTGCTGGGCATGGGCCCCGGTGGTGAGGTCGCGGCCGGCCGCCTACTCAAGGCTGGGAAGAACGTCGCCGTCTTCGAGCGGGAGCTGATCGGCGGGGAGTGCGCCTACTGGGCGTGCATCCCCTCCAAGACCGTGCTGCGACCACCCGAGGCCCGCACCGAGGTCCACAAGGCCGCCGGGGTCTCCGGTGCCGAGGTGGACTGGGACACCACCCGCGAGTACCGCGACTACATGATCCGCCACCTCGACGACTCTGCCCAGGTCGAGGGCCTCGAGAAGCAGGGCGCCACCGTCATCAAGGACGAGGCCCGCCTCACCGGACCCGGACGGATCCAGGCCGGGGAGTGGGAGGTCACCGCCGAGCACATCATCATCGCCACCGGTTCCGAGGCGGTGGTCCCCCCGATCGAGAGGATCGAGGACATCACCGCCTGGACCAACCGGGAGACCTACACCACCCACGACCTGCCCCAGCGCGCGGTCATCGTCGGCGGCAGCGCCGTCGGCGTGGAGACGGCCACGTTCCTGGCCCGCTTCGGGGTGCAGGTCACCCTGGCCCACCGCGGGGACCGTCTGCTGGGTCGTGAGGACCCCCGGGTGGGAGAGCTCGTCCACGACTACCTGGCTGAGACCGGGGTCGACATTCGATTGAACGCCTCGGCGGCCAAGGCCCGCCGGGACGGTGAGGACAGCATCATCGAACTCGACGACGGCACCGAGGTCGCCGCCGATGTCGTGATCTTCGGCACCGGCCGCAATCCCCGCACCCAAGGCCTGGGCTTCGAAGACGCCGGGGCACGCCTGGGCGAGCACGGCGAGGTCCTCATCGACGAGCACGGCCGGGCAGGGGAGAACCTGTGGGCGATCGGTGACGTCACCGGTGTCATGCCCTTCACCCACGTGGCGAAGTACCAGGGGCGGATCGCCGCCGACGCCGTCCTCGGCCGCGCCCACCCCGCGACCTACGACGGGATCCCGCGGGTGGTGTTCGCCGACCCGGAGATCGCCGCCGCCGGGCTCACGCAGCAGCAGGCCGAGCAGCGCGGGATCCGCACCACCGCCACCGAACTGGACCTGTCCAACGCCATCGCCCGGCCCTGGACCTACGAGCAGGACCCGCGCGGCCATCTGGGGCTGCTGGCCGACACCGAGCGGAAGGTGCTGATCGGGGCATGGGCGATCGGCCCGCAGGCCGGGGAGTGGATCCACCAGGCCTCCCTGGCCATCCGTACCCAGCTGCCGCTGGAGACCCTGTTGGACCAGGTCGCCCAGTTCCCCACCTACCACGAGGCCTACCAGGCAGCGCTGGAAAAGCTCCAGGCCTAGGACCTACACGCCGACCCACACCCCGCCCGGAGACGCCGAAGGCGATCCGGTGGACACTTGCCCCTCCGGGGACGGGGTGGTCACCGTCGCACCGAGTCAGGCGGCGCACTGCGCCAGTACCTTCCTCTACTGTGTAAGGCCAAGGATCAGTCCAGGATCGAGGTGCACCGTGCGTATCGGTGAAGCGGCCGCCGCCGCCGACATGACGACCAAAACCCTGCGGTTCTACGAGCAGCAAGGACTGCTCCCCCCTGTGCACCGCTGTCCCAACGGATACCGCGACTACTCACCAGAAGCCGTCGCCCGACTGCAGTTCATCCGCCGCAGCAAAGTCGCCGGGCTCAGTCTGGCCGAGATTCGCGAGATCCTGCAGGTCCGCGACGCCGGGCGCGCTCCCTGCGCCCACGTGGCCGCCCAGCTGGCCCAGCAACTCGCCAGCCTCGACCGGCAAATCGCTGAACTTACCGCTCTGCGGGCCTCCGTGGCCGACTGCTACCAGAGCGCCGCCCAGGGGGACCCCGCCCAGTGCGACGCCGAGCAGATCTGCAGTTACCTCTGAGGCCGCCGCTGCGACTCAGAGGTCGATGAACACGGTGATGGAACGGAGGCTCGCCGCGGCGACGTCGGTGAAGACGGCCAAGAGGCGCGCGGCGTTGCGAATGCCTCCTCAGGAGTACTGCGGCCGCCACCTACCTCTGTCAGAACACCGCCATTTATCTCCAAACACCACAAATGCACTTCGTGGAACAGCGGCAACACCTCGGTCGAGGGTGTCGTTTTTGGGTATACCCCGGCGGGACAGCTAGCCGGGGCCGCAACGAGCGGTCCGTAGCGCTCTGGCCGAGCGGGTCATAAGCCTTCAGTGCGAGGGGGATAAAGGCGGCAAGCGGTGGGTGGAGCACCTGGCTCTTCGTGATTGATCTGGTAGGTGCACTCGCTGCACTCGTACGTGTCCGGTCGCTCAGGCAAATGTTCGCTCCAGTCGTGACCGCATGCCTCGCACTGTTCCCTTGGGTGTCGCGCGCGCCATCTTCTCAGCATGCTGGCAGTGTCCGATGGCGGTCTCCGCGTTGCAACCGACTGTTTGTGACACGCCGCCTCGGAGGTCACGAGTAGACGCTCAGAGAGCGCAGGAAGTTGCCATACTGGCGGGAGGATCAGCACAGAGGAGGCCGCGTGGTGGGGAGGCTCCTGCGCCGCTTCGGCGACATTCTGGGCTCCGTCGTCGCGGCAATCCTTCAGCTAGCCCTGACTATCGTCATCGGCCCGATCGTCCTGCTGCTCATCGGCACTGACGCCGCGCTCTCGATCGCGAGGCGCGAACCGAGGATCACGTTGCCCTCGTCGGGTGTTGACCTCGGGGCCGCCGATGACGGTCAGGTGGATCTGACTCGCGTGGCGGACGCTATTACTTCTCGATGCAAGATCGAGGTCACCACCGTGCGGCCGGCGCCCGGTGAGATCGAGCTGTCCTCGGACATGACGGTCGGTCTGCCCGCCGCTATCGGGGTCATCGCTGACCTCGACGGCGAAGACTGCATCGAGGTGTCCATCGGCTTGTGGGGCGAACACGGCGTCGAAGGGCACGACGAGTGGCGCAGTGATGTCGCCGTCGCCTTGGTCGCTGCATACCTCGACTACGGCATCACGTGCCGAGTGGTCAAGGGGCACACCCTCGGGTTCTTGTGGCTCGATGATGCCGGGGTTTGGTGGTGCGTACGCCCGGAAGGCGAATCGACGTTCCATCAAACCCGGTTCCGCGATCTCCCTGGCAGGCCCGCGAGTACCACAGAAAGAGCGCAGTGGCTCGCTCTCATGCGGTCCTCGCCGTCCAACTAGTCGACGAACGCCGGCCCCGAGGCCCTCCGTGTGCGGGCGCTCATCGCCATTTCACAACCGACCGTTTATGGCTCGCGCCTGTCAGCGCACTTCATACGTCTTCCGGGAGACCGGTTGGGGAGTCTGGGTCGTAGCCCCCGCGTGTGAACCACGCGCCTGCCCTCTCGGCCAGCAGTGGTGGTAGCCAGTTGATGGAGTGGGGTTCGCACCACGCCAGTACTTCGGGGAGCGTCAACCCGATCTGGGTCCACGACTGGTCGAGTTCTTCGGAGACCGCGTCGGGAGCGCTCGTCGGAGAGTAGATGTCGATGTCGAAGCCGCCATCAGGTGGTGGGCTCGTGGGTTCGCCGCGGAGGCGCTGGAGAAGGGTCCTTTCTGGGGTTCCTCCCCAGTGCGTCACGAGGACATCGTGGCCCTGGGTGAAGCCGGAGGTAGCCCGTCCTGCGAAGGCTCTGCATCCCGCATCGATTGCCCGCTGCGACGGCCCCCAGGGTCCGTCTGGATTCTCGGCCGTGAACTGAGCAAGTCTCTGCTCCTGCTCACGCAACCACTTCCTCGCTCTCATCCTCCGACGATAGCCGTCTTCTGCGCTGCCCCGGAGGGTGCCGTTTATGGCCGGGCGGTCCGACGAGTGACACCCGATCGGCGGCCTGCCGCGGTATACCTTCCTGTTAGGCCCGTACCGACGTTCGGCGGTGAACTGCGAGGCCGCACTCACGAGGAGACGCGCTGTGTATCGGGACGTGACGACTGAGATCGCTGAGATCAAGCGCAAGGCCCGAGTGGTGGCTGTGGCGGGAGTCCTCATGGGTGGCGTGTTGCCTGGTCTGCTCGGGATCGCTGCGATGTCCACTGCCGAGATCAACCCCTACCGTGCCGAGAAGTTCACGGCCATAGCGTGGCTCATCATGATCGTCGGCTGGCTGACCTTCGCGGTGTTCCTGCTCATGGTGGTACTGGGGGTCATCACCGTCGACGAGGGAACGCCCTAATCGACCGTTTGTGGCACGGGCTCTCGATCGCTGCTGGCTTGCGCGGACCACTGTCGCCCGCGAGGTCGCTGAACACGCACCAAACTGGGGCACCCCAGCAAGACAGTTACTACGCGATCATTTACGGTTACCAATAGGGTACAAAAGTGTACTTTTGCTACACATCTGTCGCACCAGGTATACCCAAGTGGGACAGCTTGCCCTAGATGCGGTGCGGTCGATCTGTGGTCAGCTGGGCGTCTTCCCGGCCGGGTCGAACAAGGTGCGTTCGGCGAGGCGGCGTGCGAAGTTCGCGAGGGCGTGGTCTCGGAGCTGTCCAAGGCCCGCTAGATGGGCGGCGGCGGCGACCTGTAGTGGGAGGGTGGCGCGGTGGAGCATCGCTCTTTGGATCTCCTCGGGTGAGCCGAGTGACGTCACGCTCGATGCGCCGTGGAAACTGATGAGTGGCGCGATGTCGAGTGCGGGGTCTCCGATGCAGGCATGATCAAAGTCGATGACCGAAGCAACCTTTCCCTCGGACCACAGGATGTTGTGGGGGCCGAAGTCGCCATGACAGAGCATGGGTACCGCATGGCTTTCAGTTTCGAGCAAGCTCTCGACTCGCTCCGCGGCGACCGCGCCCACGGGCGCCTCGAGTCGTGGGATCAAGTCGCGTTGCACGATGTCCGGCCACTGGTCTCCGCCGCACCACGCTCGCACCGGAGGCAGCGAGTTGCCGCAGGTCGAGGACGCGGCTCGGAGCGTGTTCAGGGTTTCTGCGTATGCGGAGAGCCTCGGGACTGAGCAGGTAGTCAGATCATCTGTAGGCGACCCTGGAACGGTAGTCAGGGAGGTGATCCAGGTTCGTGGGCTTTCCGCCCAGTGCGGGCCGTCGAGGACTCGCGGGATAGTTAGCGCGAGCCGGGCCGATTCGAGGGTGAGCAGCGTGTTCGCCTCGCGTCGGCTACGTTCGCGCCCGCATCGCCCGAGAGTGGCGCGCAGTGATGGGCCTCCAGGGGCGGTCAGTACGAGATGAAACGCGCCGCGATGCAAGTCGCTCTCACGCCACCTATATTCGGGCCACCTGGTGAGTGCAGCGTCAACTAGGGCTTCCCGCACGTCTTGCATCGCTCCACGCTAGTGCCCGCCGGCAAGCGGCCACGTGACGGGGCTGCTGCACGAGTTGGCGACGCCCGAACCAGGCACATCAGCCACCCGTCCCATACCTCCCGAATCCAAGGGTGCCCTAGGGAGATGCGCACCCGACCACTCCACGGAGCAGCCCTCTAGCAACTCCCAGCTGAAGCGCGAGCAGCTTCGAGCGCCTGCACGGCGGACGCGAGCAAGGTCGGGTCGCCCCCGTCGCGGAGGTCCACAACTCGCTCGAAGTCCTCCACCGCCTCTCCTGCCCTCCCTGCCGCGAGCAGGGCCTTACCTCGATGCTGCCGGATCACCGCTTCACGCGGCGAACCCGCGACAGCCTCTACGAGCAAGTCGTACTCCGCGACGGCCACGTCGTGATCACCAAGGTCACGGCGGCAGTCAGCACGGAGCGCACGGACACGGAAGCTGTCGGGCTGGTCCACCAGCAATGACAACGCACCTGTCGGATCACCGCCCCACAACGCTTCAATGGCATCCAGCAGCGGATCCCCTCGGAGGCCGGAACGGAAGGCTTCTAGGTCTGTGATCTCGGGCCGCAGGTCGATCGACCGGATGCGCCATCCCGGGCCACCCTCGACGTAGTTCAGGCTGCTTATAACGCACCACCCTCTCAGCTGGGCGAGGTAAATCGTGTCCACGTTGCGAAGCTGGGTTGTGGTGCACCGTCACCTCGATCTGGACCCTCGCGCGGCCGCCGCCCGCCACGCGCCGTAAACGACAGTTTATGGCACGCTGCCGTGCGGGGCTCCCTGGGGTGCCACCAGCGGCCCCACAGGGCGTCAGAGGCTGAGGCCCGTGCCGGCTCGCAGTTCGTAGGTCAGCTCGTCCTCCCCAGCGGTACTGTCCGTGACCGAGACAAAGCCGAGCTTCTCGTAGAGAGCTATCGCGGCGGCGTTATCCGCGTTGACCTCGAGACGCAGTGGCTGGCCTGGCAGGTGCGTCTGCACCCAATCGTTGCAGGCCCAAACGAGGTGCGCGGCGACCCCCTCGCCCCGGACGGCGGGGTCGACCCAGAGGGACATGAGCATCGGCACCGGGCCAATTTGCTGATCGACAACTACCCGCGCCATGCCCAGCGTTCGCTGCTCGGCTTGGGCGACGAAGCATCGTCCAACCGCTGGAAAGTACCCGCGCCAGTACGCCTCGGTGTCCTTCGAGAGGACGTCGTCCAGTGAGGTAGTGAAAGCTTGTGGCGCGTCGACCAGAGCATGCAACCGGACCGCCCTCCAGAGGCTCCAATCCGCTTCGTCGAGCGGAACGTAGGAGACTCCTTCGACAGATCCCATCCTCGGCGTCACCAATCCCTAAGCAGTCGTCGCGCACGGCACCCACAGAGTATGTCTCAACCGACCGTTTATGACACGAGCGATCGGTACGGCGATCCAAGCGTCAGGCGGTTCCGGTTGGCATCCTGTCTGGATGGACTTTCTGATCCGAGCACCGGAACCTGTGGACGCCGCAGCGCTGGCTGACCTCCACGTCGCAACCTGGCGAGAGGCGTACTCGCACCTTCTGCCGGAGGGCTTCTTCTCAGCCGAGTACATCCAGTCTCGGCATCGGATGTGGGAGCAGGTTCTCCAGCAGCCACAAGGGGACTCCATCGTGCGAGTCGCTGAATCCGGTGGTCTGCCCTTCGGGTTCGCTTGGGCCGGTCCCTCGCGCCGCGATGGCGAGACCAGCCCTCCTCGATCCCACCAGCTCTATGCGATCTACCTCCTGGCCTCACACCACGGTGGCGGCGCAGCCCAAGCATTACTGGACGAGGTGCTCGGGGCAGCACCCGCGATGCTGTGGGTGGCGAAAGAGAACCCCCGAGCGGTCGCCTTCTACGTCCGCAACGGCTTCCAGTTCGATGGGGCCGAGCAGATCGACCCTGCCGCCCCGTCCATCACGGACGCACGTATGGTCAGGTAGCTCCACAGCGCCAATCAGCTCTCTCAACCGACCGTTGATGGCGCAGCCGTTGGCGTGTGAGGCCCGGCCCCTTCGTCTCGCTCTAGATCGTCGCCCAGGGCATCGGGGGTAGGTCAGGAACGGGGTCGTTGGGGAGCCTTCCGTAGATCAGCACGTCGTGGCGCTCCCCGTCGATCAGGAACTTCTGACGTTCCGTGCCTTCATGAATGAAGCCTGCGGCCCGTGCCACGGCGCCCGAAGCGGGGTTG
>NZ_JALXKT010000083.1:0-11794 GCF_025144775.1 Brachybacterium sp. p3-SID957
GGGTCGACGTGGCGCCGGGTGGGCAGGTCAGGCTTCAGCAGGTCTTGGTGGAACCACCGCGGGGGTACTTGCAGGACTCCAGCAGCTTGCCCGCGGCATTGAAGGTACGTGCGGTGTCGCCGGTGTTGTTCCAGATGTAGCTGGCCTTGCCCCAGTACAGGGTGGTGGCAGAGTTGGTGCCCTTGCCGGAGCGGATGGTGACCGTCTTACCGGCAGCCAGTTTGTAGTTCTTCGGGAAGGTGAACACCTGCGGCCCGTCGTCGCGCACCTTGTACCCCGTGAGGTTCAGGGTGGTCTTTCCGACGTTCTTGACCTGGATGTACTCCTGGTTGTAGCCGGCGTTGTTGGCCTTGTCGGTGCCGGGCGGGTCGTAGTGGATCTTGACGATGTCCAGGGGCTTGACTACGGCAGCCTGCGCCGCGGGCATGCCCGCAAGAGGGACGGCCAACAGGGCCAGGGCCGCCAGAGCAGGGGTGATACGGGTACGCAGGGATACGCGCATGGGAATCTCCGGATGGTGCGGGGGACGACGGATGGCGACCGGGCGCTCGGCGCTGCCACCATCATCGGTGGCTCGCTTCGTCGTCCGAGGCCGCACGGTGGGGACCGGCAGAGGCCTGGTCGAGCCCGGAGATCTCAGCATAAGGCCGGTCGGCCCGCGCGTGCAGGACTTCTGACCGGGCGCATCCGACCGAATGCACGATCCCGGGGTGGCGCGAGCGTAGGCGACCAGAGATGATCGACAGGTACGCCGCAGGGTGCGGCGGGTCGCCAGAGCTGCGAGGCAGCGATCGTGACTGCCGCGCCCGCGGTCCCATCGACAGGACGGAGGCGACATGGGCATCTTCGGCTTCATGCGTCGTGACGAAGGCACCAAGACCACCCGCTCGGCCATGAAAGAGGTTCGCAGGGGCAAGGCCGCCAAGGGCCGCGGCAAGAAGAAGGCGGAGGTCGAGCAGGAGTCCGGTGGTGCGCTGCAGCGGATGGTCGAGTCCTTCCGCGACATCGGCCTGGACGGGAAGCTGAACTTCTCCTCCGCGCAGGCGGTGGCAAACCGCGCCCTCAAGCGAAGCCGCAAGAACCCCGAGAAGGCCGCGCGCCAGATCATTCGCTCGCACCGCCGCGGCGTGACCGTGGGCGGTTTCGCGACCGGCCTGGGTGGTGTGTTCACCCTGGTTGCGCTGCTGCCGGCGAACGTGTTCGAGTTCTACGTGCAGGCCACCCGCATGGTGGGTGCCATCGCCGCTGTGCGCGGATATGACCTGGAGGACGAGGAGGTCCGCACGCGCGTGCTGGCCGCCCTGGTGGGAGAGGAGTCCGACGACATCCTCGCCAGCGTGGGCCTGGGGCCGGTGGCCGGTGCTGCCACCCGTCAGCTCACCAAGCGCCTGCCGGCCTCGCCGTCCACCGCGGTGGCCCGGGCCATCGGCGGGCGGGTCGTGCGCCGCTTCGGCCTGCGCTCGACCAGACTGTTCGGCAAGGCTATCCCCGGCCTGGGCGGTGTGATCGGCGCCTGGGGCGACCGACGCGCGCTCAAGAAGATCGCCGATACCGCGCTGAAGGACTTCCCGCAGGTCTGAGTCGGTCAGCTCCACCGAGCCGTGGATCATGAGGCCTATCCGCGCGGATAAGCCCCAGTATTCACGGCTCGGTGCGTTCCGGGGCCGGACAGGGCTCTCACATGGAGCGCCGGTCCGCTACATCGAGTCCTGCCACGCCTGGTACAGCGCTGCGAAGCGCCCACCGGCGGCCACCAGCTCCTGCGGGGAGCCGTCCTCGACCACCTCGCCGCCGTGCACCACCAGCACCCGGTCGGCGATCATCACGGTGGTGAGGCGGTGGGCGATGATCAGCGAGGTGCGGTGGCCCAGCAGTTTCGTGAGGCCCTCCTGCACCATCCGCTCGGAGGGGATGTCCAGCGAGCTGGTGGCCTCGTCCAGGATCAGCACCTTCGGGTCTGCCAGGAAGGCGCGGGCGAAGGAGATCAGCTGCCGCTGACCGGCCGAGACCCGCCCACCGCGCTTGTTCACGTCGGTGTCGTAGCCGTAGGGGAGCTTCTCGATGAACTCGTCGGCCCCGATCGCGGCGGCCGCCGCCCGGATCTCCTCGCGGCTCGCCCCAGGCTTGCCCAGCGCGATGTTGTCGGCCACGGTGCCGGAGAACAGGTAGGCCTCCTGGGTGACCATCACGATGTTGTCGGTGAGGTCGTGCATGGAGATGTCCCGCAGGTCCACGCCGTCCAGCCGCACCGCGCCCTCGCTGGGATCGTAGAAGCGGGAGATCAGCTTGGCGACCGTGGACTTCCCGGCGCCCGTCTGTCCCACCAGGGCGACGGTCTGGCCCGCGGGGATGTGCAGGTCCAGGGGCTTGAGCACCAGGGGGCCGTCCTCGGAGTACCGGAAGGAGACGCCCTCGAAGTCGATGCGGCCTGTGGAGGCCGGCAGCGGCGTGGGCTGGGCGGACTCCTTCACATGGGGCTGCTCGGCCAGCAGGTTCGCGATCTTCTCCAGGGCCGCGACGGCGGACTGGAAGGCGTTGTAGAAGTTGGCGATCTCGTCGACCGGCTGGAAGAAGCGCCGCGAGTACAGCACCAGTGCCACCAGCACGCCCACCTGCAGGTCACCGGAGAGCACCCGGAAACCGCCGACCACCAGCACCGCTGCAATGGTGACGTTGGCCAGGATGCGCAGCGCTGGCTGGTAGATGCCGAACACCTGGATCGAGCGCATCGACGCATCGCGGTAGTCCTGGGCGAGGCGGTCGAACTCGGCCTGGTTGCGGTCCTGCTTGCGGAAGGCCTTCACGGCGCGGATGCCGCTCATGGCCTCCACGAAATGCACGATCAGCCGCGCGGAGTGGGTGCGGATCGCGCGGTACTCCCGGCTGGAGCGGCGCTGGAACCACACGGTGAGCCACACGCCGGGCACCAGCATCAGCAGCATCACCACGCCGGTCACCCAGTCCATGCCCACGATCAGCACGATCGTGAACACCATGGACAGCGAGGAGCCCACCATGATGTTCACGCCGGAGTCCAGCAGCTCTCGCAGGGCCTCCATGTCGGAGGTCTGGCGGGAGACGATGCGGCCTGAGGTGTAGTGCTCGTGGAACTCGAGATCCTGCTTCTGGGTGAAGCGGAACACGCGGCGCCGCAGCGTGAGCAGCATCTTCTGCCCCACCACGACGGACTGCCGCACGTACCCGAAGGTGAGCACGCCGCCGATGAGGGCGGCGGTCATGTGGAGGATCGTGGCCTGCAGCACCTTGGTGCCGTCGCCCTCCAGCAGGGCGGGCAGGCCTTCGTCGATGCCCCAGGCGATGATCGCGGGCCCGGCCACCACGGCCGCCTGCGCGACCACCACCATTACCGCCATCAGCACGAACTGGGCCTTGACGGGGCGCAGCAGCTCCATCAGCAGGGTGAAGGAGCGCTGCCGGGAGGCCTTGGCCTCGGCGTCGGTCAGGGCGCCCTGGTCGTCCCCGTGGTCATCGGGGTGGCGGGCGGTGGCGGTGGCGCTCATCGCTTGGGCTCCGTCCACAGCCCGCGCAGGTCCAGCTCGCCGGTGATCGTCTCGATGTCGCGGTCGCGCCGGGCCTCCTCCTCCTGGTTGGCGATCACCCAGCGGTAGCGGGGAGAGCTCTCCATCAGTTCGGCATGGGTGCCGACGGCCACCACCGTCCCGTCGTCCAGCAGCGCCACCCGGTCGGCGAGTGCCACGGTGGAGGTGCGATGGGCGACGATCAGGGTGGTGGTGCCCTTCAGCACCTCCCGCAGGCGGCCGGTCACGGTCTCCTCGGTGCGGGTGTCCAGGGCGGAGAGCGGATCGTCCAGCAGCAGCACGGCGGGTCGGGCCGCGATCGCCCTGGCCAGGGCCAGGCGCTGGCGCTGCCCGCCGGACAGGCTCATCCCCTCCTCGCCGATGCGGGTGTCCACACCCTCGGGAAGGTCATGGGCGAAGCCCGCGTCGGCCGTGTCCAGGGCGAGCCGCAGCAGCGCCTCGGACTCCTCCTCGCTGAGAGAGGCGTCGGCGCCCAGCAGCACGTTCTCCCGCACCGAGTCGGAGAACAGTGTGGCGTCCTCGAAGGCCACGGCGGTGAGGGTGCGCAGTTCGGTCAGGTCCATGTCGCGCACGTCCACACCGTCGATGCTGATGGAGCCGGCCGTCACGTCGTACAGGCGCGGCACCAGCTGCAGCAGCGTGGACTTGCCGGAGCCGGTCACGCCGACCAGGGCCATGGTCTCGCCGGGACGCACCTCGAGATCAACGCCGTCCAGCACGTCCTGGACGTGGTCAGGGGCGTCCGCGTACCGGAAGTGCACGCCCTCCATGCGCACCTCGCCCCGGGCATCCGCGGGGTCGACGCGGCGGGGCTGCTCGGGCGAGACGATGGTGTTCTCCTCGTCCATCACCTCGTAGTGGCGGTCCAGGGCGGTGGTGGCGTTGACGGCCTGGCCGAACAGCATGCCCAGCATCCGCACGGGGCCCACCACCAGGGTGGCGGTGGCGAAGTAGGAGGCCAGCTGGCCCACGTTCATGTCACCGCGGGCGGTGAGGTGCAGACCGAGGAACAGGGCCACGCCGAGGGCCAGCTCCGGCAGCATGAACATGAACATGTCGAAGCGGGCGATCGCGGTGGCCTTGCGCACCTCGGTGCGGCGCAGCTCCTCGGCCTGCTCGGTGAAGCCCTCCAGGGCAGAGGGGCCGCGGCCGAAGGCCTTCAGCACGCGGATGCCCTGCACGGACTGCTCGATGGTGGTGGCCAGGTCGCCGTTCTGGTCCTGCGAGAGGCGGGAGAGCACCGAGTACTCGCGGTGGAAGCGGTAGGCGATGACGCTGACCGGGATCGCCGCCACGATGAACACCAGCGCCAGCAGCACCGAGGAGCGCATCAGCAGGATCATGCCCACGATGATGGTGACGGCGCTGGTCACGGCCATGATCATGCCGAAGGCGATCCAGCGGCGGATGGTGTTGATGTCGCCCATCATGCGCGAGAGCAGCTGGCCGGAGCCCCAGTTGTCGTGGAAGGACACCGGCATGTGCTGGACCTTCGCGTAGAACCGCACCCGGATCTGCTTCTCGACCGCGGTGGAGGGGGCCACGGCGAACACGCGCCGCAGGTAGATCAGAGCGGCCTCGAGGACGCCCAGGGCCATCACGATCGCACCGCCGGTCCACACGGTGGCGGCCACGGCGGAGGTCTCCAGGCGGTTGACCACGAACTCGAGCACCTGCGGGATCAGCAGGGCCACGATGGAGGCGGTCAGGGCGCTGAGCAGGCCCAGGTAGAGGCGGAAGCGGATGGGACGGACCGTCTGCCAGAGGCGGCTCATGGTCGCGAACATGGGGGTGAGGGATCCTCGGGGGAAAGTAGTGGGGGATGGTCCCGGGGCGGGCGAGGCCGATCGGGGGACCGGCCGTCGGGACGAGAACCCAGCCTAGTCAAAGATCGGATCGACTCACAGGGCTGTCCCGCCTCCCTGTGCCTCGGTGCGCACTCCGATGACCAACGCCGGGACGGATCGGTGGTCGAATGCCCGGATTCGTCGTCGGTGCCCCGCAGGCGTCCCGCGGATCGTCAGGGCCGTGACGGAGCAGGCGGGGGGAGAGATCAGTCCTCGGCCGGCTCCCATTCGCTGTAGGCCGCGTCGGACAGCAGCGCCGACGCCCCGGCGGACACCCCGGCCACAGTGAGCACCGCAGGCCAGGCCCCGATCTTCTTGGCCAGCGGGTGGGACAGGCCGAAGCCGAGCAGGTAGGTGGCACCCAGTACCGCGGTGGTGGCGGGGCCGCGGCGGGCCAGCCACGTGCGGCCGGCCCAGATCCCGGCCGCGGCCAGCACCACGCCGCCCAGCGGTCGGATCCCGGTCTCGCGCGCGGTGAGCCAGCCACCGATCAGGCCCACCGCGACCACGGGCGCGGTGCTCACCTTCTCGGCGGGCTTGAGGGTTACGGCGTTCGGGCCGGTGTGGGGCAGGGACGGGGTGCGGGAGCTGCGTCGCGAGATGTTCATGGTCCGAGCGTATGTCGCGTGGGAGCCGAGTGTGCTCACTTGCCATACTGGCCATGTCGCCTCTCCCCAAGGCGATGCGTACCGCAGGCCAGGCAAGCCCTCCATGAATGCGATCGCGCCGTGGGGGCGCACCACCTGGGGCGCTCCCACCAGCTGCCACCGTGGGGTCACCGCCCAGCTGCGGATGCTCCATGAGCTCACTGGGGGCGGTGTGTTCAAGCGCCAGGCCGATACCCTCTTCTCCGATTCCTACCTCGCCTGAGGAGCCCACGATGATCCGCATGCGCATGGACCTGTTCGCCGAGTCGCTCCAGATGGGCACCTCGGCGGTGGTGCTGATGCCGCAGGCCGCCGCCGAGATCGGCATGAACGGCACCGATGCGCCCGGGGCGGGGGCCGGGGCCACGTCAGGGCCCGGTGGGCGTGACCGCGACGGCGGTGCCTCGGACGGGGTGCCGGTGCTGTACCTGCTGCACGGCCTCAGTGGCGACTGCACCAGCTGGGAGCGCCGCACCTCGATCGAGCGCTACGCCGGCGAGAAGGGCATCGCCGTGGTGATGCCGGAGGTGCGCCGCTCCTTCTACACCGACGAGGCCGTGGGCGAGAAGTACTGGACCTGGGTGGCCGACGAGCTGCCGCAGCTCATCGCGCGCACCTTTCGTGTCTCCACCGCCAGGGAGGACACCTTCGTGGCGGGCCTGTCGATGGGCGGCTTCGGGGCGTTCAAGCTGGCGCTGAACCGGCCGGGGCAGTTCGCTGCTGCCGCGAGTCTGTCCGGGGTGATGGACCTGGCGGGCCTGGAGCTATCGGAGCACGCGGGGAGCATGGCCCGGCGCATCTGGGATGGCCGCGACATCGCCGGCACCGAGGACGACCTGCTGGGGCTGCTGCGTGCTGCCCATCCCGGGCACATACCGCCGCTGTTTCTGGATTGCGGGACCGAGGACTCGCTGGTGGATGGCAACCGGAAGTTCATCGCGCTCGCCGGGGAACGCGGTCACGACCTCACCTCGCGCCTGCGGCCCGGTGCGCACACCTGGGATTTCTGGGACGAGGGCATCCGCGACGTACTGGACTGGCTGCCCACCCGCGCCCGGTGAACCGCCACCCCGCCCTGTAGATCGCCGCCCATCCTCGTCGACCGCCTGCCCCACCTCGACCCTCGCCCATCGGCTGCGGCCCGAACACATCCGGTGCTGCGGGCCGCTGCCTGCCGTACGATGAGCACATGACCAGGAACGACGCTCAGGCAACTCCGCTCAGCCCCGACCTCACGCAGCTGCTGCACACCCTCAACGAAGTAGTGGAGCTGGCACAGCAGGCGGATGGTCGACCGGAGACCGAGCGGATGTCGGTCGTCGTCCCCACACACCTCGGCGAGACGTGGACCGCGGCACCGGAGGAAACGTTCCGCTTCGCCGCCGTGCGGGCCGACGAGGTGTGGGCCGCCGTCTCGGCACTTCTGGACCTCGAGGGCGATGACGCCGCCGTATGGGGACTGGGCGACGAGAACGGGGGCGGTCTGAGCTCCCTGCGCAGCCTGGTCCATGCCGATTTCACGTACCCGAGCTTCCCGCTGACGGGCCCCACCTACACCACCCTGACCTTTCCGGGCGGGTCCGTCGTGCGCACGCCCATCGTCGCTGTCGCCCTCGCCATGCGGGACGGTGCCCCGCAGGCGATCCTGTTCTCGGCGGCCCAGGACCAGGAGCGCGGGATCCTCACGGTGCTGGGCGACGGGGCCGACGCCACACTCGCCGCGGTCCGCGAGGCGATGGCCGCGAGCTCGCTGCTCTCCGGCCAGGTGGTGGAGCTGCACCTCGACTTCGACGACATCCATGGCACGCACTCCGCACTCACGCTGCTGCCGCGCCCCGAGGTCACGACCGACCAGATCGTCCTGCCCGAGGGGCTCCTGGAGCGGGTCACCGACCACGTGCACGGCATCCACGACGCGGCCTCCACCCTGCGAGAGGCCGGCCAGCACCTGCGCCGCGGTGTGCTGCTGTACGGTCCGCCCGGAACCGGCAAGACCCTCATGATCAGGCATCTCATGTCCCGCCCGGACGTGACCGCGGTCGTGCTGCGCACCCTGGAGAACGGGCAGATGCGGGCCGCGATGGAACTGGCCCGCTCCGCGCAGCCGGCACTGCTGGTGGTCGAGGACACCGACCTGCTGCTGGGCGAGGGTCCCCACGGCTTCGAAATGCATGCCCTGCTGGAGGAGCTGGACGGCCTGGGCGCGGACGCGGACATCGCGGTGGTGCTGAGCACGAACGACCCCGCCGCGCTGCTGCCGTCCCTGAACCATCGGCCCGGCCGCATCGACCTGCAGGTCGAGGTGCCCCTGCCGGACGTCGAGGCCCGCGAGAAGCTGTTCGCCCTCTACGGTGCACCGCTGGACCTGCCGTCGGTGGACCTGCTGGCCGCCGCGGAAGCCACCGATGGTGCCAGCGGTGCATGGATCCGCGAGGTGGTGCGCCGCGAGGTGCTCGCTGCGGCCCGGGATCACCGGGACCCGTCCGGTGCCGGGCTGCTGGAGTGCATCGCCGGGATGCGCCGCGATGACGAGGCCGTGCTGTCCTCGGTGCGCGGTGCCGCCGACGATCTCGACGATGACGCGGACGAGGACGGTTTCGACGAGGGTGAGGACTACCGGTAGAGCGTGCCTGGCGCTCAGCCGCCCAGGAGGGCCAGTGCCAGCAGCAGTGCGTAGAACATTGCTTCGCCGGTCAGTCCGGCCACGCCGGGTGGGCTGAGCAGGCGGGCCTGCTTCTTCGTCTGCTCTGCGGGAGGGGCGGTGCTCGACGCCCGCCAGGACGCCACTGCGATGCCGCTGAGCAGGGCAAGGGCCAGCAGCCACACCGCCCACCACAGCGAGGAGTCCACCAGGCCCACCAGGCCCATGATCCCGATCAGGGTCGCGCAGGAGAGGCCCTCGGAGAGGATCCGTCGCGGATGGTGGTGGTAGCGCCACAGGCGGTAGGCGGCGCCGAGGATCATGATCCCGAGGACGATCGGGACCAGGAGCGGGGCCAGTTCGCGGAGGGAGTTCACAGCTCCACCGCCCCGGTGAGGACCTGGAGGGCGATCGCATCGAGAGATCGCGCGGTGTCGCTCAGCATGACGATCCCCCGACCGGTCCCCTCGTGCCAGCCGACGAATGACGCGTAGCCGCCGGTCATGCCGTTGTGCCAGATCGTGGGATCTCGCTCGTCGATGGGGTCGTGCATCCAGTTCACGGCCACGCTGCGGCCGCCGTCGGGCCCTTCATGCAGCAGATGCCGGGAGAAGTCACCTCCCGGTCCGCTTCCGTCCATCACCGCCTGCACGTAGAGCGCCATGTCGGCCCCCGTGGACCAGATGCCGCCGGCCGGTGCCGCACCGTTCATGGTCCACGGCGCGGCCGTGAGACCTGCCCGGGTGTGCCCACGCTGCGCGCCCTGGTGGAGGTTCTCCGGCAGGATCGGCGCGTACGTGCTGGTCAGGCCCAAAGGTTCGGCCACGCGCTCGGCCAGCAGCTGCTCGTACGGGACACCGGCAGCCTTCGCCACCAGTTGCCCTTCGAGGGCCACCCCGTGGTTGGAGTAGGACATCTCACCGCGGCCGGCGGGGGAGACCGCGAGGGCGTCGGCGATGACCTGCTCGGCGCCCCGGGCGCTGTACGGGTCGTGGCGCAGGAAGCTGGATGCGAACGCTCGGGGCAGCCAGCGGGTGGCGACCGAGGGGACACCTGCTGTGTGGGACGCGAGCTCGGCGAGGGACACGTCGGCGATGTCGCTGCCGTCGGCCTGGGAGCCCAGCACGTCCGCCACGGTGGTCTCGTAGGTCAATTCGCCGCGGTCCACCGCGTCGGCCAGCAGGGCACCGGTGAATGTCTTGGAGACCGAGCCGATCTCGAAGCGCCGCTCCGGGTCGGCGCCGAAGCCGGCGAAACGGGGCTCGGAGCCGGGCTCCAGCAGGACGATCGAAACAGCGCGATGCCCTCCGAGGTGCTCGGCGAGGGCGGAGGTGATCTGCTCGTCGCCCTGGGGCTCGCCGAGGCCGGCGGGACGGGGTGCGGTCAGGGCAGTCATGCCCAGCAGCGCGCTGGCTGCGGGGATGCCGGCCACCAGCACGGTGCGGCGGGGGACGGGGCCGGGCTCGTCGGTGTCATGACGATCGTGTCCATCGGACATGCTCATCCCTTCTCGAGTGCGGTGATGATGGTCAGCAGGGGGATGATCCGGGAGACGGGGATGGTCCAGGTGCCGCGGCGCGGGGACGCCACCCAGCCGCCGTTCTGGAGCGCGGAGAGGTGGTGGTAGGCCACACCGGTCGAGGCCAGGTCCAGTTCGTCGACCAGCTGCGCGACGGTGTGCTCGGCATCCAGCAGGCGACGCAGGATCGTCAGGCGCAGCGGATGCCCCAGCGCGGTGACCGCCTCGGCGTGCTCGGCCCAGTCGGCCTCCAGCAGGTGCTCGGTGGTGCGGCCCCACTGGTAGTCGACGTGCCCCATGCCCACGTCGACGCTTCCCGCGTAGGTGACGCCACCGGGGGCAGGGACGTGGGCCTGCTGGCCGCGCAGGGCCCAAAACGGGTCCTCGTCGGCAGGGGACGCCGGCGCGGTCGAGGCCGCACGAGTGCCGGGGGCCGGCGCAGGCTGGGGGCCATCGGGTCCAGACGGGCCGGGCACGGCGTCGGCCCCCGCCGCCGACGAGAGCGCGGCTACCTGCTGCTCGAGCCGGGCCACGCGTGAGGCGAGGTCCTCGACCGCGGTCGGGGTCTGCTCACTGCTCATGTCCCACCTCCCGGAGCGACGGCATGCATTGCACCCACCCTGGATTACGGTTCTACGGAAAATCATAACACCACGGTCATCCAGTGCATAGAGTGTGGATGTGATGGCTTGGTGGCGGGTTTCTGGGATCACTCAGTGGCGGTGCAGGCGCGGTCAGGTGTCGGCCGTGGTGCGGCGCAGCTCGCGGTAGATGGTGGTGCGGGAGACGTTGAACAGCTCGGCGAGCTCGGCTTGGGTGTGTTCGCCGGCCGTGTACAACGTCAGCAGGTGCTTGTGCTGAGAGGGCGAGAGCTTGGGCTTCTTGCCTTTGAGTTTGCCCTTGGATCTGGCGATGGCCATGCCCTCGCGGGTGCGTAGGCGGATGAGGTCGGCCTCGAATTCGGCCACCATGCCGAGCACGTTGAAGAGCAGCCGGCCGACGGCGTCGTGGGGTCGTAGACGCTGCCGCCGAGGCTGAGTGCGACTCCCTTGATGGTGAGCTCGTCGGCGATGTCCCTCGCGTCCGGGAGCGAGCGGGCCAGCCGGTCGAGCTTGGTCACCACCAGGGTGTCGCCCTCCCGGGTCGCGGCCAGTGCCTCGCGCAGCCCGGGCCGGGCGCGGTTCGTTCCCGTTAGGCCGTGGTCGAAGTAGATGTCCTTTTTCTCGACTCCAACGCGCTCGAGTGCTTCCTGTTGGGCGGAGAGGTCTTGCTCGAGAGTCGAGACGCGCGCGTAGCCGACATGCATGTCCCCATTGTCGCAGTTACCCTCCCCTCACCGCCCATGTCACCGTACGGGCCTTGCGTACATGACGATCACTCGCAAGAAGTCGTCGAGGAGGAGGCTCGCTCAACGTACGGTGGAGGATCCCCTTACGGGCATGCGGTCTGGTCTGACGCCTGTGACAGAGCGTTCAGTGCACGCTGTATAGTTCAGTGCATGCTGACTATTGCTTCGCGTCTCGACGTGATGAACCGCCTGGGTCGTGCACTGGCCGACCCCACTCGATCCCGGATCATCT
>NZ_JALXKT010000084.1:0-11614 GCF_025144775.1 Brachybacterium sp. p3-SID957
GGCGGGGTGCCCCCGCCCCCCCCCGCCGATCACTTGATGGCGCCCTGGGTGAGGCCGGACATCACCCAGCGCTGCGCGAACAGGTACACGATGATCGCGGGCGCCATGGCCATCGTCTCTCCTTCGCGAAGGGGGTGCGCAGCGGGGGCTCCGGTGCGACGATGGACGTACAGGCAATATATTTAAGCCTTATCGAAAAGTATGGGGGAGGTGCCCAACGGTGTCAAAGGACCAAGGTCGCGGTGCCAGTTCCCCGCAGCTGATGCGCCGCGCCAACCGGCAGGCCCTGCTGCGCCTGGCCCTGCGGGGTGCCGCGTTCACCGCCGCCGATGCCATGGCCGCCACCGGCCTCACCCGCGCCACCGTGCTCGGGGTGTGCGCCGAGCTGGTGAGCGCGGGCTGGCTCGAGCAGGTCGACGGAGCGCCCGCCGGCGGGTCCGCGCAGCGCGGACGGCCCGCCCGGCGCTACGCCCTGCGATCCGCTGCCGCCGTGCTGGCGGGCGTCGACGCAGGGGAGCACACCCTCACTGCCCGGGTGGCCGATCTGTGCGGGCGCACCCTGGCGACCGTGCATCACCCGATCGACCAGGCCGAGCCTGATCCGTCGGCCGACCGCACCGCCATGGTGACTGCGCTGATCGACCGCGTGCTCGCGCGTGCCGGCGTGCCTGGCACTCCGCGCGTGCTCACCGTGGTCGGGGTCCCGGCCCCCGTGGACCAGCACGGACGCTCCCCGCACGACGACGACTTCTGGCAGCGGATGAACCCCGGGTTCGTCGACGCCCTGGGCACCGTGCCCCAGGACGGCAACCCCGGGGCCGGGCCCGGGTCTCCTACGCAGCGCGCCGCTGCGGGGGGCGCTGTGCTGGTGGAGAACGATGCGAACCTCGCCGCGATCGCCGAGCACGCCGGAGGCATCGGGCCGCACGTGGCGACCCTGATGATGGGGGAGCGGTTCGGCGCCGGCCTGATCGTGGACGGGCGCCTGCTGCGCGGAGCTTCCGGGGGTGCGGGCGAGATGCGGTTCCTCGACGTGGCCCTCGACGACGAGCGGGGCGCCGACGGCGTGGCCGCGCTCGCGCGCCGCTGGTCCCTCGAGGCGCTCGCCGGGGACGGCGCGCTCGACGACGGTGCAGGGGTGGCCGCGCGCTCGGAGCTGGCGCGCATCAGCCCCAAGCGGATCACGGCGGTGGACGTGTTCGCCGCGGCCGACCGCGGGGACGAGCTCGCACGAGCCGTGATGGATCGCATCGGCGACCGCCTGGCCCGGATCTCCGTGATCCTGGCGAGCCTGCTGGGGGTGGAGACGGTGGTGGTGGCCGGTGCCATCGCCGATGCCGTCGAGCCCGTGCTGGAACGCGCGCGCACGAGGATCCCGGCCCTCACCGGACCACCCCACCCGCGCCTGGTGGCCAGCATGCACGGCTCCGAGGTGGTGGTGCGCGGTGCGATCGAGCTGGCCCTGGCCCGCCTGCGTGAGGATCCGCTGGAATACCTCGACCAAGGATGAGGCCCACCTGGTGCGGAACCCCTGGAACGGAGCCTAGGGTGGTGTCATCGCACGCGAGCACCCGCCCCAGGAGCACCCCCATGACCGCGACCGACCGCACCGCCGACACCCCGAAGCTGCGCGCGGGGGTGATCGGACTGGGCTGGGCCGGGCGGCAGCACATCGATGCCTACGCCGCCGACCCGACGGTGGACCTGGTGGCGATCTCCGGCAAGGAGCAGCACCTGCTGGACCAGCTGGGCGACCAGCACGACATCGAGGGCCGGTACCCGGACTACACCACCATGCTCGCCGAGGCCCACCTGGACGTGGTCTCCATCGCCACCCCCACCTTCCTGCACGCCCCGATGACCGTGCAGGCCCTCGAGGCCGGCCTGCACGTGCTGTGCGAGAAGCCGATGGCTGAGACCGGGCAGGCGGCCGCCACCATGGTCGAGACAGCCCGTCGCACCGGGAAGGTGCTGGACATCGCCTTCAACCACCGCCAGCGCGGTGACGTCACCGCCCTGCGCGAGGTGGTCGAGTCCGGAGTGCTGGGGGAGATCTACTACGCCAAGACGGGCTGGCTGCGCCGCAAGGGCATCCCCGGCATGGGCACCTGGTTCACCAGCGCCGCCAGTGCCGGTGGTGGAGCGCTGATGGACATCGGCGTGCACATGCTGGACATGTCGCTGCACCTGATGGGGGAGCCGAAGGTCACGGCGGTCTCAGCCGCCACCCACGCCCAGTTCGGACCGCGCGGACGGGGCGGCAGCTCCTTCCAGACCTCCTCCGCGGTGGAGGACGTCCCCTTCGAGGTGGAGGACCTGGCCTCGGCGTTCCTGCGGATGGAGGGCGGCGGCACCCTGCTGCTGGAGACCAGCTGGGCACAGTGGATCCCCTACGACCAGGTGTACGTCACCCTCTACGGCTCCGAGGGCGGGGCCAGCGTGGAATGGGGCGGCGACCCCCGCCACCCCTATCAGCGTCTGAACGTATGGACCGAGGTCCAGGGGCTGCCCGCCGAACTGCGACCGGAAGTGGGCGAGCACGGCAAGCATGCCGCGGCGGTCGCGAACTTCCTGGAGAAGGTGCGCACGGGCGAGCCCGGCCAGCACGTCGGCGTGGAGGCTCTGCGCCGCGCACGCATCCTCGATGCCTGCTACGCCTCCGCGAAGCAGGGCAGCGAGGTCGCGCTCGAGCTCTGAGAGCTCAGCGCGCGACGTGCTCCCGTGCGGGAGGGCCCGCCGGGGCGCCTCGATGCGCCCATGTGCGCGACAATCACGCCAGCCCGCTGCCCACCCTCGCGCGGCCCGAAGGAGATCGGTTCAGTTGATCCAGCGCAGGCACCTGCTCGCCCTCCCCGCGCTCATCTCAGTCGGCACGATGGCTGCCTGCGGTGACGACAGCACGGGCAGCGGCACCGCGGCCCAGAGCTCCGTCGAGGTCTTCACCTGGTGGGCGCAGGGATCCGGGAAGGCCGGGCTCGACGCCCTGGTGGAGGTGTTCGCGACCCAGCACCCGGACGTCGAGTTCGTCAACGGCGCGGTGGCCGGCGGCGCCGGCTCCGCCGCCAAGGACCTGCTGCAGTCCCGACTTCGAGCCGGCGACCCGCCGGACACCTTCCAGGCCCACGCCGGCGCCGAGCTCAACGACTACATCGAGGCGGGCCAGATCCAGGACGTCTCGGCGCTCCTGGACGAGTTCGGGCTGCGCGATGCCATCCCCCAGAAGCTGCTGGCGCGCCTGAGCGTGGATCAAGCGATCTACTCGATCCCCTCGAACATCCATCGGTCCAACATGGTGTGGGGCTCCGCCACGGTGCTGAACGACGCCGGGATCGACACCTCCAGCCCGCCGGCCTCACTGGACGAGTTCCTCGAGCAGCTCCAGAGGCTCCAGGGCGCCGGCGTCACGCCGCTGTCGGTGGGGACGACCTGGACCCAGGTGCACCTGCTCGAGGCGGTGCTGATGGCCCAGCTGGGCGCCGATGCCTACAACGGCCTCTTCGACGGAGCCACCGCCTGGGACGGTGCCGAGGTGACCGCCGCACTGGAGAGGTTCGAGGCCATGATCGGTCACACCAACGCCGACCGCGACGACCTCGACTGGCCGGGAGCCACCCAACAGGTCATCGACGGCGCGGCCGGGTACAACGTGATGGGCGACTGGGCCATCGCCGCGTTCGAACAGGCGCAGCTGGCCTTGGGCGAGGATTTCGTGGCCTTCGAGCTGCCGGGCAGGGAGAAGGTGTTCGGCTTCCTGGCGGACTCGTTCACCCTGCCGGAGGGCGCATCCCACCCCGACGGGGCCAGGGCGTGGCTGGAGACCGTCTCCTCCGTCGACGGGCAGCTCGCGCTCAGTCTCGCCAAGGGGGCCATCCCGGCGCGCACCGACGTGGACACCGCCGAGTTCAGCGAGTACATGCAGAACGCCCTGACCTCCTTCGCGCAGGATGCCATCTGCTCCTCGATCGCCCACGGCGCCGCCACCTCGGTGGCGTGGCTGACCGCGATCAGCGAGGCGACCAGCCAGTTCACCACCGGTGCCTCGGATCTGGCGGGCTACCAGAGGGCGCTCGCGGATGCTGCGGGGTTCGGCCGGGGCTGAGCATTCGGCCGGGCCCCGCCTCAGAGGCGGTGCTTGACGCCCAGGCCGCCGTCGACCTGCTCTCCGACTCCGGCTTCGAGGTGGGCGCCACGCGCATCGTCGGCCACGACCTCAAGAGCGTGGAGATCGTGCGCGGCCGGATGAGCTACGGCAAGGCCGCCCTGTTCGGCGCCGGCTCCGGCGCCTGGTTCGGCCTGCTGATCGGCCTGCTGATGGCGATCTTCGTACCGATCGGCTCCCTGGGCACCGTGCTGGGCGCAGTCGTTTTCGGCGCCGTCTGGGGTGCGATCTTCGGTCTGATCGCCTTCGCGGCGCAGGGCCAGGACCGCAACTTCCACTCGCAGTCCACCATGAAGGCGAGCTCCTACACGGTCGAGGTCCCCTTCGACCGCGCCCGCGCCGCCCTGGACATCCTCACCAAGGGTCGCTGATCCGGCATACCGGCCCAGCGCTCAGCTGACAGGCAGTTCCTCCGCGAGGAACTGCCTGGTCTGCATCCAGGCCCGCTTTGCCGCCTGGGCATGGTGCAGGCCCGGGTGCGGGTTGTCGAAGGCATGCCCCGCGCCCTCATGCAGCTCGAACCGCACCTGTTCACGCGTCCCCGAGTCGGTGACCGCCTGGCGGATCTGCTCCACCTGCTCCATGGGTATGAAGGCATCGTCCGTGCCGAACAGGTGCAGGGAGGGCATGTCCACGGAGGCGGCCCGGTCCAGCAGCGTGGGCAGGGCGGAGCCGTAGTAGCTCACCAGCACCGCGGGTGCGCGGCCCTGCTCGCGCGCCGTGGCAGCGGCGGCGAAGGCCAGCCCGCCTCCGTAGCAGAAGCCCATGATTCCCACGTGCGCGGCATCGACCGCCTCGTGCCCGCGCAGCGCCTCGAGCGCCGCGACGGCGTCGGCCTCCGCTCGCTGCCAGGGCAGCGCCTGGGTGAGTGCGATGCCCTCCCCGAGCCACGCCTCGAAGTCCTCGCCGTCAGACAGGCCCACCACCGGGGGGTCCAGCCGCGCGAACAGCTGCGGGGCCAGCACCGCGCAGCCCAGCTCGGCCAGCTGTGCGCACCGCTGCTGCATGTACGCGGACAGCCCGAAGATCTCCTGCAGCACCACCAGACCGGGAACCGGTCGGTCGGCCCGAGCCCCGTTCGGGGGCAGCCACAGCAGGCCGGGCAGGTCACCGTCGTCGGTGGGGATCGGAAGCGTCGTCGCAGTCACGCCGCGAGCGTATCGCCAGGGCCGGGCGTGTGGCATACCCTTGGCTGGGCTGGCAGGACGGGCACCGGTGCCCGTGCCGTCGGCCCCGCGCCGTCAGCCCTCCGCGGCCGATGGACCCCGCTGCGTCCCATCCACGTCCAGGAGCCGCCATGACCACTCTCGAGGAGCGCTGGAGCGCCGCCTATGCCGACGGGGTGCCCCGCCACGGCCTGGACTACCCCGAGGGTTCCCTGGTCGACGAGTTCGATCTGGCCACCCGCACCTGGGCCCAGAAGCCGGCCCTGGACTTCTTCGGCCGCCGCACCAGCTACCGCGAGCTCGCCCAGCAGGTCGAGGCCGTCGCCGGCGCGCTGCACACCCTCGGTGTGGGCCCGGGCTCCACCGTGGCGATGCTGATGCCCACCTGCCCCCAGCACGTGGTCGCCTTCTACGCCGTGCTGGCCTGCGGCGGCACCGTGGTCGAGCACAACCCGCTGTACCCCGCCGTCGAGCTGGCCCCCATGTTCGCCGACCACCGGGCCGAGGTGGCGATCGTGTGGGACGCCGCCGCAGGCACCGTCCAGTCCCTCCCGCAGGAGGTGCGGCCCCGGGCGATCGTCGCCGTGAACCTGATCGAGCAGATGACGCCTGCCAAGCGGTTGCTGCTGAGCCTGCCGGTGAAGAAGGCCCGCGCCTCCCGCGATCAGCTCACCAAGCCTGCACCCGAGGGCACCATCCCCTTCGGGGGCCTGCTGCGCAGCAAGGCCCGCGCGCCTCGGGAGAACCGGCCCGGCCCCGAGGACGTGGCGCTGCTGCTGTACACCTCCGGCACCACGGGCGCACCCAAGGGCGTGCAGCTCAGCCACCGCAACCTGCTGGCCACCACCACGCAGTCCCGCACCTGGGTGACACCGCTGGTGCCCGGCCAGGAGGTGTTCATGGCCTGCCTGCCGCTGTTCCACGTGTTCGGCTGCTCGCTGTCCATGAACGCGGGGCTGACGGTGGGGGCGATGATCCACCTGATACCCAAGCCGGAGACGGGCCTGATCCTGGACGCGATCCGGCGCCGCACCCCCACCACCGTGATCGCCGTGCCGCCCCTGTTCGAGCGACTGGTCGCCGGCGCGAAGGAGCGCGGCATGTCGCTGCAGGGCATCCGCACCGGGATCGCGGGGGCGATGCCCCTGCGCCCGGACCTGGTGGACGCCTGGGAGGAGGCCACCGGGGGGCTGCTGATCGAGGGCTACGGCCTGACCGAGTGCTCCCCGATCGTGGCCGGCAACCCGGTAGATGCCTCCCGCACCCCCGGCTCGATCGGCGTGCCCTTCCCCGACACCCACGTGCGCCTGGCCGACCCGGAGGACCTGGACCGCGACGTCCAGATCGGCGAGGCCGGGGAGATCCTGGTGAAGGGCCCCCAGGTGTTCTCCGGGTACCGCAACCGGCCCGAGGAGACCGCGGCCGCGTTCCACGACGGCTGGTTCCGCACCGGCGACATCGCGGTGGCGAGCGAGAACGGGTTCCTGAGCATCGTGGACCGCCTCAAGGAGATGGTGATCACCGGCGGGTTCAACGTGTACCCCTCGGAGGTGGAGGATGCGATCCGCGGCCACGAGGGCATCGACGACATCGCCGTGGTGGGCATGGTCGACGAGCTGGGCACCGAGGAGGTGGTCGCTGCGATCGTCACGCCCGATGGGCTCCTGCCGGACGTGGAGGCGCTGCGCCGCCGGCTCAAGGAGCGGCTCACCGCGTACAAGGTGCCGCGCCGCTTCCACGTGCTGTCCGAGCTGCCCCGCAACGAGATGGGCAAGGTGCTGCGCCGCGAGGTGCGCGCCACGCTCGAGGAGCTGGACCGGCGCCGCCACCGCGAGGACTGAGCAGCCCGGCGAGTTCGGGTTCCGCTGAGCCGCGCCCTCAGCTGAACAGCGCCGGCGCCCTCAGCTGAACAGCACCAGCGCGTACAGTCCGAACACCATCAGGTGCGCGGCGCCGTGCATCGCGGTGACCCGCGGGGAGGTCGCCGTGACCGCGGTGAGTGCGAGGGTGATGCCCAGCAGCAGCAGGTTCGCTGCTGATTCGGCCAGCATCACCTGCTGGCCGGTGAGCAGGCCGATCACCAGCACGGTGGGGATCGTGAGGCCGGCGGTGGAGACCAGCGCCCCGTGGCACAGGTTCACCACGCGCTGCGTCTGCCCGCCCAGGGCCGCGCGCACCGCCGTGATCGACTCCGGCGTGAACACGATCATCGCGATCAGCACCCCGGCCAGTGCCGCCGGTGCGCCGAGTCGGCCCAGGCCGTCGTCCAGCAGGGCGGCCAAGTCGTGGGACAGCAGCACGATCGGCAGCACCGTCACGATCAGCAGCGCGGTGCGCGCCAGCAGCTCGCTGCGGTGCGCGGTGATGACCGCGCCGATCGCGGGGCGCTGCTCGATGCTCGCGGTCTGCTGCCCGGTGCTCGCCGTTTGCTTCCCAGTGCTCGCGGTCTGCTGCCCGGTGCTCGCGCCGATGTCGGTCCCCGTGGGCGCGGCGACCTCCTGGAAGTCGGTGGCCTGCGCACCTGTCTGCCGCCACAGGAAGAACCCGTACAAGCCCACCGTCATCACCGCCACCGTCAACGCCTGGACGGAGGAGTAGGAGCCTGCGGTCCCGATCGCGGCCGGCAGCGCGAAGGCCGTGGTGCACAGCACCACCAGAAGCGTGGTGTAGGCGAGGGCGCCGGTGCGGTTCGCCCGCAGGTCGCCGTGGCGGATCCCGCCCAGCAGCAGGCACACCCCCACGATCAGGTCCAAGATGATCATCGACACCGCCATCACCGAGTCCCGGGCGATGGTGGCGTGGTCACCGGGGCCCAGCATCACCGCGGCGATCAGCACCACCTCGATGGTGACGATCGACAGGGTCAGGATCAGCGTCCCGTACGGATCGCCCAGGCGGCGTGCGAGAGCTTCGGCCTCGTGGACCACCCCGAAGGAGCACAGCAGGATCACCGCGATGATCACGGCCAGCACGATGAGGAGCACGGGGCCGGCCACGGGTGGAGCGAGCAGGGGGCCGGCTGCGGCGAGGGCACCCACGGCGCCCCAGCCGATCACCAGGCGGGCGATGGCCACAGGCGTGAGGACGCGACGGAGAGGGAAGGGCAGCGGCATGCGGAGTGGGTCCTGTTCCGCGAGGCCGTCCTCGCCCGGGGCTAACCGGCCGGGTCGTCCCGGCCGGAGCGCCTGCTCAGCGGCGTCCCCTCACCGTAGACGATCCGTGGGGCGGGGGCATCCCTCGGAGAGGGATCTGACCAGGGTGAGCCGCTGCCCGCGGTGCGGTGCGCCCGGGGCCGCCCCTCTCAGATGCGGTCCTGGTCGCCGTCGCGAGGCCGGGTGTGCGGCTGCCCCTCCTCGCGCAGCTGCTCCTCGCGCAGCTGGTCCTCTCGCAGGGCGTCCTCAATGCGCTCGTCCTCACCGCCGTCGCCGCGGCGCAGGCCGATGGCGGCCCCGAGGGCCAGGCCCAGGATCACACCCAGGACGAAGCCCACGATCAGGCTGTCGAACCAGATCATCCCGACGGAGATCCCCAGGACCAGGCCGATGGGCAGCCCGAAGGGCAGCCAGGTGGCGTCGAAGGAGCGACGCGTGTTCGCGGCCATGGGTTCTCCATTCGTGGACAGGGCCGCAGGGGAGTGCGGCGGCCCCTCCACGCTATCCCCTCTCGGTGGCCCCGGTGGCGAGATCAGAGGTGCGCCTGGCCCTGCTGGGCGTCGTCGAGGTTTCCACGGGGCGGCATCATCGTGACTCCGTTGTCTCGCACAGTGCCTCGAACTGCCGACAGTGCCCCCGGCAGGATTCGAACCTGCGACACCCGCTTTAGGAGAGCGGTGCTCTATCCCCTGAGCTACGGAGGCGGGGCGGCGGGTCCATCCGGTCGGGACCGCCATCGGCCCTGCGCGAGGGCCTGGGACATCGTAACGCCCCGTGGGAGGATCGCCCCATGGCGAGCGATGACGACCACATCACCGGCCCGACGGTCGCGATCGTGCTGGCCGGAGGCGGCTCCACCCGCATGGGCGGGGTGGACAAGACCCGTCTGCCGGTGGCCGGGGTCGCGGCCCTGGAACGCGTGCTGCGCTCCGCCCCTGCGGATCACCTGATCGTCGTCGGCCCCGAGCAGGACGACGCCGCCGGGCTGCACGAGCGTCACGGAGCCCGCTTCGTACGGGAAGAGCCTCCCGGCTCCGGGCCCCTCGCGGCGCTGGCCAGGGGAGTGGAGGAGGCCCAGCGCCTCCTCGCTGAGAACGCGCCGTCCAGCGCTGACCGTGAGCAGCTCCGTACCGCGCACGAGCGGCCCGTCGAGGAGCACGCGCCCGCCGCAGCTGGCGCCCGCATCCTGCTCCTCGGCGGGGACATGCCGCTGCTGCGCACCGAGACCCTCGAGTCCCTGCGTGACCGCGATCCCTCCGGCACCCGCGTGGTGGCGCTGGAGGCCGATGGTCGCACTCAGTTCCTCTGTGCTGCCTGGCCGCTTGCCCGGCTGCGGGCCGCCCTCGATGCCGTGGCCGGCCCGGGCGGCGGCTGGGCGGACCTCAGCCTGCGCCGCCTCTATGCGGATCTGGGGCCTGATGAGCTGGTCGCCTGTCCCGCCGTCGGAATGGAGGGAGCGGACATGGACACCCCCGAGGATCTCGACCAGGTGCGCCGCAGTGCCGGGCCCCGCATCGCGGTGGCCCAGGTGCGCATCAGCGAGGACGTCGAGGAGAACCTGCAGAGCCTGCGCCGCGCCGTCGCCGAGGCGACCATGCGCGGGGCCCGGGTGCTGCTGCTGCCCGAGGCCACCCTCACTCCTTTCGGCACCGACCTGCGCGAGGCAGCCGAGCAGCACCATCCCCGCTTCGAGGCCCTCGTCGAGCAGCTCGCCGCGCAGCACGACCTGGTGATCGTGGCAGGCACCTTCACCCCTGCTGACGGGGACCGCGTGCACAACACCGTCATCGCACGCGGGCCCGGAGTGCGCGCCGACTACCGCAAGATCCACCTGTTCGACGCCTACGGCGCGCGAGAGTCCCAGACCGTCGCCCCCGGCAGCGAGCTGGTCACCATCGAGGTGGACGGCACCCCCCTGGGCATCGCCACCTGCTACGACGTGCGCTTCCCCGAGCAGTTCACGGCCCTGGCCCGCCGCGGCGCGCAGGCCATCCTGCTGCCGATCGCCTGGGCCGAGGGGCCCGCCAAGAGCGAGCAGCTGCGGCTGCTGCTGCGCGCCCGGGCGCTGGACTCCACCTGCGCGATCCTCGCTGCCGACCAGGCACCCGACCCGCACTACCGGGGACGCGCGCCGCGCGGCATCGGCGAGAGCGCCGTGATCTCCCCCCTCGGGCAGGTGCGCGCCGAACTGGGCCGCGAGGAAGGCATGCTGGTGGTGGATCTGGACCTGGCTGAGATCGCGCAGGCGCGGCTGGCGCTGCCCGTCCTCGAGCACGGCCGCGCCGCCGCGGCGGCATTGAAGGAGCCGCCCAGCCCGTCGGCGTAGCCTGGCCGGGTGCGCACCTCCACCCTCTCCCGCCCCGCCCCGCCGACCGCCGCCGCGCCTCGCGCGCTGTTTGCCCTGCTCGCCGCCATGACGATGGCGGCGGTGATGCTGCTGGGGCCCGTGCCCGCCCACGCGCACGACACGCTGATCTCCTCGGACCCGGCCGACGGCGCGACCCTGGAGGCATCCCCTGAGCAGATCACCCTCACCTACTCCGCGGACGTGCTCGAGGTGAGCCCCGTGGTCCAGATCAGCCCGGGTGGCGACGGGGAGCCCATCGTGCTCGAACCCGTGATCGACGGCGCCACCGTGACAGCGCAGATCACCGAGCCTCTTCCCGCCGGGACCCACACCGCCCAGTGGCGCGTGGTCTCCTCCGACGGCCACCCCATCGAGGGCTCCTTCACCTTCACCGTGGAGGGTGAGCCGGGTGCCAGTGGCGCAGGCTCAGGCGAGGAGGACCCCGCGCAGACGGACGGTGAGACCGGCGAGGGCGAGGCCGGTGCGATGGAGTCCGAGGACGCCCAGCAGGCCGAGGACGCCCAGCAGGCGGAGGACACCGACGCCCAGGACGGCGCCGATGCAGAAACCGCCGGGAGCGACACCGCCGACGGCACCACCCAGGAGCAGGGGGCCTCGACCACGCCGCTGCTGCTCGGCGTGATCGCCGCGGCTGTGCTGGGCGTGGCCCTCGCCGCCTTCTTCGCCCTGCGCCGCCGCTGAGGGAGGGGCGCCCCGAGCGCGCCGGTGCCGCAAGCCGGCTCGCCGGTGACACCGCGCAGCTGCCCGCACGGGACAGGACGACGCCCCC
>NZ_JALXKT010000085.1:0-11441 GCF_025144775.1 Brachybacterium sp. p3-SID957
GGTATCGGACAACACGCTTCGCCGGCTCATTGACCTACCGTCACCCCCGCGTCCTCACGAACTTAGGAGACACGCCCTAGGCCTACGCCCTCGTGCGCAGCGGAGATCTCCGAGCCATCCGCGTGGGAGGCCGCGGCCAGTGGCGCGTGGAGCTCACCGAGCTGGACGCCTACATCGAACGCGCCTACGCCGACGCCCAACGCCATCTCGCCAGCGAAGCCCCCCCGTGAACACCATGTGACACCTACTCGTGCATCGGTCCCCACCCCCCGCACGTGCGAGGTCGGGCTGATGGTGCCGGGGCCGGCATCCGCGGTCGACGAGACCTTCAAAAGCTGGGTCTCGAAGGGAGTCCACGTCGTGGAGGAGCCGCACGACGGTGTTTTCGGCCGGACGTTCGTGATCACCGACCCTGACGGCAATCTTATCCGGGTATCCCCGGTGGACTGACCTGCACGGACCCCTCCCACCATGTTCGAACTCGAAGGGCTGGCCACACGCGATGGTCGGCCCTTAAGTCTGCCCAGGAGCTCAGTCATGTCACCGCCCGGGGTGCTGGTGGGGGTGTGGGGGCCGGTGGCCAGGCCGTAAATCCCGACCCCACACACCAAAGCCGTGACCGAGCCGGCAGCGATCAGCACGAGCCGGCGACGCGACGAACGATCAGAAGTGTCCATGCCCAGCAGGGCACCCACCCACCCCAAACACCAGCACGCAGAAGCTAGATGGCGCGCAGCTGCGGACGCCCACCCAAAGTGTCTTACGGGAACACGCGACATGCGAAGCTTCGTCGTGTTCGGGTTCTGCCTCCTTGCCGTCGTCGGCGTCGCTGTCGTGTGCTTCGCGGATGATGGTGGCGAACGGCTCGGCGAGTCGTGGGCGTAGTTGTTCGTCGTCGGTTATGTCGAGGCGGGTGTAGAACGCCTGGTTCGCCAGCCGCCGGTCGGCATCTCCCGATCGGGCGTAGGCACGGTGCGCATCGGTGAGCAGCCGCAGCGAGTCGTGCAGGAACGCCCGCCCGCCGGTGTGGTGCTCGTCATGCTCGGCAAGCCGCTGGTTCACGTCGGCGAGGCCCGCGCGGATGCGGCATCGCAGACGGCCCTATTCGCCTCGTCACCGACGAACTCGCCGGCCTCGACCGCGAGGCCGAGCGTGCACAGCGGGTGGCGGAACGGTGGGAGCAGATCGCCGCACGTCTCGACACTCAACGCGCGGCACATCGGGCCGAGGACGACGAGAACACGGCAATGCTCCGCAAGGCCGAGGACGCTGCCGAGCAGGTGCACGCTGAGGTCGCCAGGCCGCTGACCATGCAAGCCGAGGATGACGGTTCCGCCTACCTTGCCGCCGTGGAGAACGAAGTCACCGTGCGTGCGCGGCTCGCCACCGTGGGCAGGTTCGGCAGGCGCAAGGCCCGCGCAGAGCACCGCACCGCAACCGAACACACGCAGGCGCTGCGCGGACGCGTCAGCACCGAGTGGGGCACCACCCCGACCAGCAGTGATCGCCTCCCCGAATGGGCGGGCCGGGTCGCCATGAAGCGAGCTGAGGCCGATCCTCGCGTGATCGAGGCGGTGCAGACCGTCGAGGCTGCGACCGCCAACCGCGACGCGATGCGGGAACGCCACGAGCAAGAGCGCATGGCGCTGCTGGTCACCGAGTACGGGCCAGAGCGGGTACGCCGCGACCAGCTCGGCATGCGCGTTACCAAGCCGCACCGTCACGCTCGCGACGCCCGCGCCCAGGCCGTCGCGACCCGCGCCGAAGCCGACGAACTCCGCAACCTCCCGATCAACGACGCCACACGACGCATCGAAGCCAAGCGTGCCGAGCAGGAGCACGCGCGGCGGCGGACGGCAGAGCGGGTACGGCAGCTCCACGATGCGTTCGAGCACGACCCGCACCAGCGCGATCCGCGACGCGAGGGGCCATCCCGAGGCCTATAGAAAGCGTCGGCGCGCTGCTCGCACCGCGGTTCTGTTGGTCATGGAACGCCGGTGACAACGGGCTGCATGTCGCGGTACCGACTCGGTGCGATCCCAGTGTGCGCGATGAACGCCTCGGTCGCGCGTGATCGGCTGCGCCACCCGACCCGCTGCCCGGCAGCGGTGACGGTGATGTTGGTGTCGCGGAGCAGGCACGCCATCTCCTGGACGCGCAGCATCGTCAGATAGGCGGTCGGGGTCTTACCGAATGCGGAGGTGAACACCCTCGTGAGTTGTTTCGGGGAGAGACTCACGAAGTCGGCCAGCTCTGCCAGCGTCCGTGGGCGGACGATCTGACGGTGCAGTAAGTCGCGGACGAGCATCGCTTCGCGACGCAGCGGACCATGCGCTCGCTCATGGGAGGAGGTCGGGCGGGAGCGTGCGCGTTGCAGCCTGGTCAGCCGCACCGGAGAGACGCGGAAATACAGGGCGATGAGGTCCACGACCGTGAACCAGAGCGACTGCAACCGGGGGAAGCGTTAATGGAACTGGCCCTCGGCGCTGAGCGTGACCATCTCATCCACCCACGGCATTACCCGGCCTGCCCGATTCCGTCCGAGGTGAAGCACCTGCGTGGGCTCGGAGTAGACCTTCTGCGCGAAGCCCTGGGCGTCGAGGCGGTCGTGCAGGATCGTGGAGTATTGCCAGAAGAACTGATCCGACGCGAGGTCGGTGTCGATGTAGATCGTCGTGAAGGTCAGTAGCCCTTCGGGTTCGATTCCGCACAGCACGTGGGGTCCGAGCAGGATCGCATCGCCGAAGCTGACGGGCTGCTCGCCGAACTCGGAGAACACGATCGCCGTGCCATCGCGTGCGACGACGAGCCGCACGCAGTTATAGGCAGCCGGCCCGACGGGGCTATGGATCGTACGAGTACGCGCTGACAAAGGCGGGGAGAGTCGTGCCGCCACTCATTGCTGCTGTCTAAACCAGCGCTCTGCTCCGGCAGCGGCCATCGGTGCGGAAACCCGCCAGACCAAACGGAAGCGCCTGGTCATGCTGCTCTCGCGGGAGCGTTGCGCATGGCCCGTGTGCTCAGGAGCCAGGTGAGAACGGCGAACGCGGAGGCGACCAGCGCTGCGATGAGGAATCGTTGCGGCGTGTCAGCGGAGAGCGGCCATGCTGTGGGTCCGAGAATCCACAGCCAGGTATCGGCGAGGATGTCGCCGCCGAGGGTGACGCCGATGATGGTCAAGATCACCGCGGCGCCGAGCGCCCAGCCAGCGCCGAAGCGGACGGTGAGCCAGAGCGCCCCGAGAGTGCCCGCGATGCCAAGGATCAGCCAGAGCATCCCGGATTGGGTGATGGCGAGCAGGGATGCGGCGTTGCTGTGGCCTCGTCGTACAGAGTTGGCGAGAGCGGTGACCGTCACCGCCACGGACACGACGCTGACCCAGAGCAGCAGCCAGGCTTGCACAGCGGCGGGAACTGCGGCCTTGCGGAGGATGAGCACCCGCCATCCCGGAAGGACAGCCTGCCAGGTGAGGACGGCGATGACACAGGCCCCGAGGGGCAGCATCGCGTAGGTGTGCAACCCGAGCAGGTACGAGTTCGGGTAGATCGCGGCGGTGGCGACGGCGAGCAGGATCGCGGCAGCGCACAGCGGCATGACGGCGCGGGAGCGCATCACGGCACGGATCGCGCCGACGGCGCTTTCCCGGGTGCGGCGGCGTCCGACCGGTCGGCTGTTCGTGCCGCGTTCCATGCGGAGCGTGCCCGGCAGCAGCACTCGCAGAACCAGTACGAGTGCGGTCAGGAGGACGCTGAGCGTGAGCGCCAGGGCGGGTGATTCGGTGGCGAGCGGGTCGCCGGCGGCGAGGGGTTCGGCGTTCTGGTGTGCTCCGAGTACCGGGAGCATCGCTCGGACGGCCCAGGTCGGAGGGATCGCGAACCAGGCGGTTGTCTCGGCGGCGAGAGCGCCGATGACCTGCCAGACCCAGGCGGCGAGGAACACGGGGATCGTGCCCGACCGTTCGGTGAGCACGAACGCGAGCGCGAGGAGGCCGAGCGTCGCGACCCAGCAGGCAAGACCGGCCCACAGGAGGCGCGGAATATCGGTCGGGGCGCCGACAGCGACGGAGAGCGGGATGACGAGCCAGAACGCGAGCGCGTGGAACAGGGCGGAGAGGCCGGCCAGGACGATGAATCGCGCGACGATGATGGTGCGCGGGCTGGTGGCTCTCCAGAGGGTGCCGCCGTCTCGGGCGGTGGTCTCGCGGACGGTGGTGAGGCCGGCGAGGAGCGTCATGAGTGGTGCGGCCATGCCGGTGACGTAGAGGGTCTGCCACAGCAGTGCCGCGCGTTCCTGGTTCTCGGGCGTGATGAGGATGCCGGCAGTGCTGATGCCGGCGAGGATGATCCCGACCCAGGGAAGCGCAGCCGCCGCTGACCCTTTCGTGCGGACTGCTTCCGCTCGGATCGCAGAGGTGAGCGCGCCCATCATGCAGCCTCCTGCCGTGTGGCGCTGGGCATGGTCAGCCTGAGGAACTCCTCCTCCAACCGTCCTGGGGCAGCGAAGTCTGCGAGGGATCCTTCGTAGCGGCAGACGCCGTCGGCGAGGACGGAGATGTCATCGGCGAGCTGCACGATCTCGCCGAGCTGATGGGAGCTGACCAGGACCGTCCGGCCCGCGGCGGCGTAGTCGCGGAGCAGCTGGCGCAGCTCGACGATGCCCTGCGGGTCCAGACCGTTCTGAGGCTCATCGAGGATCAGCACGTCCGGTTCGGTGAGGATGGCGACGCCGAGTGCGAGCCGGGCTTTCATGCCCATCGAGAAGTGGCGGGCGCGTTTGCGGCCCGTGCTGGCGAGTCCGACGATGTCGAGCACCTTCTCGATCCGTGCCCGTCCGACCCCGGTGAGCCGGGCGTGCACGAGGAGGTTGTCGAACGCGCTCAGGTGCGTGTAGATCGCGGGGCCGTCGATGCTCGCGCCGATGCGTTCCAGTGCGGCCCGGTTCTTCGGGCCGGACGCCGGGGGCTGGCCGAGGACGTCGATCGTTCCCGAGTCGGGCTGCATGAGTCCGAGCAGCAGCCGGAACGTGGTGGACTTGCCGGCTCCGTTGCGGCCGAGCAGCGCATGGACGCGCCCGGTCTGGACGTGGAGGTCAAGGCCGTCGAGCACGACCGTGTCGCCGCGCTGCAGGCGCACGTCGGTGCAGCGGATCGCCATCTGCGGTGCCGGGGTGGGTGTGGGTTGGACTGTCATACAGCGGCTCCTCTCTGGTATTGGGTCAGGCGTCGCAGACGGTGAACGCGAAGGTGCGCAGCGTGCCGATCGAGCCGTGGGAGATGTCGCCGATCGGGGGCAGGTCGGCGTTCTCGTCCACGGAGTTGAGGGCGTATTCGGTGCCGTCGGGAGAGGTGAAGCGCAGCACGGGATCGCCCTTGTCATTCTTCTCGCAGCTGACGGTGCCGTGGTCCACGTCGAGATTCCACGAATGGCCGAAGTCATCGGCCGTGACGTCCTGCGGGTTACTGGTCGCGGTGCGGGTAGGGCCATCTTCGGGGAAATCCTCGGGGTTCATCATTCCGTTGCATCCGGCGAGGCCGAGGGCGAGCAGTGCCGCGGCTCCCGCGCCGGACATGCGGATGGTCGTGCGATGGATGTTCATGCGTGCTCCTTCGGGATCGTGAGGGCCATGTAGCCGTCTTCAAGGTTCGGGTCGACCGGCGTCGCGTCTGCAGGCGGGGTGTCGGTGACGATCCGGTACTGCGTGCCGGCACCAGTCGTGGTGGCGTTGACGACGCTGACGTCCTCCGGTGGAGGCGCGGTGCGGGAGGCGGTGAGCCAGGTGCGGCCTCGGGCAGCGTCGATCAGCCCGTCAGTGGGTCCGTCGTAGCGCAGGCGTCCCTCCCGGAGGACGAACACGTAGGGGCAGGTCTGCGCCACGTCATCGAGGATGTGCGTGGACAAGATCACCGTGCGGTTGTGCCCGAGGCTCGCCAGCAGGGTGCGGAACCGCATCCGCTCCTCAGGGTCCAATCCCGCCGTGGGCTCATCGACGACGAGCAGTTCCGGGTCACCCATGAGTGCTTGCGCGATGCCGACCCGCCGACGCATGCCGCCGGAGAACCCGCCGACCTTGCGATCTTTGGCGTCGTTCAGGCCGACCTGGGCGATCAGCTCGCGGGCCTGCCGCTTGCGGTCGGTCGCGCTGTCGATGCCTTTGAGCACGCCGACGTAGTCGAGAAACTCGAGCGGGGTGAGGTTCGGGTACGGCTCCACGTCCTGCGGCAGGTAGCCCAGCGTCTTCTTCACCGCCCGGCGCGCACCGGCGTCGGCGAGGTCGTGCCCGTCGATGAGCACCCGGCCCCTCGTGGGCTGGATGATCCCGCACAGGATGCGCATCAGCGTGGTCTTCCCGGCACCGTTGGAGCCGAGCAGCCCGATCATGCCCTGCGGCAGATCGAGGGTGACGTCATCGAGAGCGGCGGGCTTCTTGCGGAAGTCCTTGCCCAGGTGGTCGATGGAGATGAACATGCGGCTTCCTTTCAACGCTTGGCCATGCGCCCGGCCAACGCGGACCCGGCAGAGAGCAGAAGGACGATGATGACGAGCTGTGCAACCAGCGAGAGCGTCGCGGTCCAGACGGTGCCATCGAACGCGAGCGAACCGGCGGGCGGGTAGATCGGGTCGGTGTCGAAGTAACCGCTGGCGACCGCATCACCGATCACGGTGAGCACGGTGCCGTTCGGCGTGGGCAGCGGGACGAGCGAGGACGAGAAGATCAGGAAGAACCAGACCAGCACGCCCGCGATACGGCCGAGTGTGCGGGGCAGGATCGCGCCGAGCAGGGATGACAACGACATGGCGATCAGGACGCCGGGGACGACGATCGTCGCGGTCACCGCCACCGCCACCGGGATCGACCAAGGATGCCCGCTGAGCGTCTGCACGACGCCCATGAGCAGGAGCACCGCCAGTGCGGGAATGACGACGACGCCGAAGGTGCCGAGGATTCTCGCTGTGTGAAGGGCGAGGGGGCGTACCGGGGTTGAGGCTTCGAGTTCGTTGGTACCTAACCGTGAGGGGGCGGTGAAGAAGTCGGCGAACGCGGCGGCGTAGGCGACGCCGGTGAACATCACGATCAGCTGTGCGGAGAACGCGAGGTCTTCGATGCCTCCGGTGCCGGGCCGGGCCGGTGAGATGACCGCGAGCAGGGTGGCGAACGCAGTCAGCGGGATCGCGGTGAACCACAGCGCCTTCTGCCTCCGGGCGACTTTCGAGTGCGTGCGAGCGAGTGCGAGAACCGTCATGCCGCGACCACCTTTGCGATGTTGCGTTCCGCGTTGGCGAGCCGCTGCCAGACGGCGACGAGAAGTCCGGCCGAGACGAGCAACGGGATGCCGCGCTGTTGCGGCAGCGGCAGGACGTAGGGGTCCCAGAGCATCGCGAGGAACATCCATGCCGCCACGACCGCGATGGTGGTGGTCGATGCCGTGCCCGCGAACGCCGCGGCCACCAGTGCGACGACGATCATGATCACGACCGCGCCGGCGGGTGACGCCACCGACGTCCAGCCCTCGTCGCGGGGCCAGACCCGCAGTGCGTGCAGGGGGAAGAACATCAGCGCCGCACCGCCCAGCCCGGACAGTGCCACCAGCGCGGCGCGAAGAAACTGCACGCGCCGGAAGCCGGTCGGCGTGGACTCGTGCAATTCGATCAGCGGGTCACCCGTGAGGGCGACCGCGGCGCAGACGCCGGTGGCGATCACGAACACCTGCGCGAGCCAGTTCACCAGTGTTATCGCCTGCGAGGGCGGCCAGGCGTCGGCCGCGAACCAGCCTGCGAGGACGACCACGGCCCCGGCGAGGATCGGCCCAGCGAGCACCATCAGGCCGGCGCGTCGGCCCTGTGATCGGATCGCTGCTCTCGTCACTTCCTGCTCCTGAACTCTTGAGAATCTGCATCTACAAGGTCAGTAGCGGGGTGAGGCGGATCGGTTCACGCGGATTGCAGTCCGCTGATCGCGGCCCGCCGCGCCGTCGTGACGGCCGCACCCAGTAGGGCCGCGCCTGCTCCCAGCAGGCCGAGCGGGGTCAGCGCGTTCCACAGCAGCCCGGACAGGCCGAAGAAGAACATCGCTTCGGACACCGGGACGGCCATCGGGATGAGCACCAGCCCGGCGGCGATGCCGGCCCAGGGTGCGACCCAGATTGAGGCAAACGTCGCGGCTCCCGCGACCAGCGCGACCGGGATCAGCCAGCTCGCTACGACGTCCGGCAGGCCGCTCGTATACCCCCAGGCCGATACCAGGCCGGACGCCGCAAGCCCGGTGGCGGCGTCGACGACCAGCACGAGAGCGATCCGTGCGAGCACCACCACCTGCGGGCCGAGCGGGGTCGCGAGGGCGATCGAGTCGGGCTTCGCGGACGACAGCGCCATCGTCACCGTGACCGCGATCCCGGCGAGCATCACGGAAGCGAACCCGGTGTCGCCGGCCGATCCTCCCTGTGTCACTCCGAAGAAGCGGGCCGCGAAGATCGCCATCGTCACAGTCACCAGGGCGACCGGCAGGATCAGCCACGGCACGACCCGCATCTGCGCCCATGCCAGAACGGCTGCCAACTTCGCACTCCGCCGGGCAGGCCACCGGGGAGCATCCATCGGAGACGGTGCGCTCGCGATCCGACGCCGGATCAGACCGAACGCGGGCGCCTCGCCCTGTTCGCTCTCCCAGCGGCGCAGGACCTCACGGAAGGCGTCATCGCCGCCGGTGTCAGCACTGTGTTCAGTCATCGTTCCTCCTCAACTCCTCGCGCAGCAGGCGCCGGGCGCGAGACACCCGGCTCTTTATCGTTCCCCGCGGGACGCCCACCAGCTCTGCGATGTCCTCGTACGGCAGCTCGTGCACCCAGGCCAGCCGAACGACCTCGCTCAGATCGGCGGGAAGCGCACTCAACGCCGCCAGAAGCGCACGGGCCTCCTCTGCGGACGCCACCAGATCGGCAGGATCACTGTCGTCCGCGGGGATCGCGTACTCGGACTCATCCAGCGGCACCTGTGCCAGACGCTTACGCCGGGTGTGCGCGTAGACCTGCCGCTTCGCGATCCCCAGCAGCCAGGTCAGCACCCGACTGTCGTGCCGGAACGCGCGCGCCGATCGCCAGCAGCCCAGCCACACGTCAGCACTGACCTCCTCCGCGACCCCGCGGTCCGGCGTCCGTGCCAGGACGAAGCCGAACACCACCGACGCATAGCGCGCGTGGAGCTCAGCGAGGGCACGCTCATCGGCGGCGCCGATTCGGACGAGCAACGCCTCATCCGTCTCGACCGCTGAACCTGACCACGCCACTCTGTACTCTCGCCTCCCACGACCTCGCACTGCCCATCGCAGCTCTCACCCAGTCAGTAGCGCCCACGGGCCAACCGGTTCACGAGCACTGAACGACCAGTGACAAGCGTCGACTCGCCTCCAACGTAAGCCGCGGTCCCGGCATCGCGTCGCACTCAAGTACCGTCAGCATCATCCGCGAGCATGATCGTGCAACCGGGAAGCAAAGGCCCTAGGGCAGCCAACTGGCCGCCGCAGCCAACACCTGATCGAAGGCGCCACGCGTCTTGGAGATGAGGTACGACTTCACTGCAGCCCATGAAGTTCATGACGGTGGCACCCTGCATCAGAGAGAATTGTTCTCGTAGCCGCGCTGTGCTTGCAGGACGGCATCCAACGGAAGAACGGCGGTGGGGAATATGGCGACGAAGCTGGAACCTGGCGTCGTGAGGATCGCGCACACGCGGTCGGGTGCTGAGGGTTCCGACGAGGTAGTTGTTGCTGAGCTCGACACCAAGGGCGTGCTCGTGAGTTGGCCACGCGCCTTGGGTTTCGTTGATGCTTTCCGCCTGAATAGCGGCGGTCGGAAAATCCCTGAACCGCTCATTCTGCGGGATGGCGATGGATGGCTCACTCTTGTTGAGGGCTGCACTGTGGGCGCGTCCGCTTCATCTCTCGGGCACTCTCTGGAGCGCCTTCGCTACAGTCGCGCGATCCACGCCGGCGCAAACGGGGTCGATTATGTAGGGGTCAATGGGATGACCTCGGAGATCGACGGACTGGCCAAGTGGGCGAAGCTGGTTCCAGTGACAACGCGACTTATGCTGGGCGAGGAGGGGAAAGGCATCGAGGGTGTTTCGGTTGTCGCAAAGAACTTGGATTCGCTACCTCTGGGAGGTCCGCTCGATCTGCAACTTGAAACTTCGTTCAGTCACAACCCCACTCCGAAGGGCGGCGTCTTTACGATCTCCACGGCTCTGCTGGTGCGAACTCGTAGCCCTGAGCTTGAAAGCTGGCAGACGCACCAACAGATGCATCGGATGATGCAAGACCTCATGTGCCTGGTGTACGGCAAGCCTTGTGGATCGCGGCTGGTCTCGGTGATGAGGGAGGATGACCAGGAATTGCCGCCGAAAGATGAGCGTCGCTACTGGAGAGACGCATACCAACCAACTTTCGGTCGGACCATTGATCCTGACCGCCAGTTAACTGACGATGATAACCCGCTTTTCTTCCTTGACGAGGCCAACGCGGATCTTGTTGCAGAGTGGCTATCTGAGTACTCGTACTGGTCTCGACCTACCTGGATCGCCATGAGTGCCCTGTTCCATCGCACCCTTCCCGTGGAGTCGCGGCTTCTCCAAGTTGCGGTGGCGCTCGAAGCATTGGGCTACGCGATCGCCGAGAAAGCCAATCCCGGCAAGAAAGTATCGGAAACGTATGAAGCGCTGCTCAAGAACATCTTCGATTTCCTGGGATACGAACCCGACGCTGTTGTCGGCGAGGGTGGCAGCCGTGACTCCTGGTGCAAGGCCTTCAACCAGGCCTACAAAGGAGTCAAACACGCTGACAACGATCTGACGGACGGACGAGAAGCTTGGACGCGGGCGCGCGAGGGCCTAATCCTGATCCGCTGCTGGCTCGCTGCCGCGTTTGGCGTCTCAGAGAAGCTAGTTACGCAGCGACTACATGAGGGGCGAGTCGGGGCTTGATGCTCTGACAGGCGTCGTCGAGCGGCGTACCTCGACTTGCAAGAGGCGTGGCAGCTCTCTCGGGGATTAATCAGCTGGGCTGCCGTCACGGCAGGTCCTTGGTGTGTGTCTACACAGTCCTTGGGTGGATGTCGAAATTGCGGGAGATCGACGTGGCGCTCTCACCATTTGCGCGGGCGGTTCGGATGGCGTCCACCTCGTCCGGCGTCAGTGGTGTTCGGGATTGTCTCATTGGGGTCGTCATGACCCGAGGATCTGGCTCGGCTGCCGGCGGCTCTTCGCTCGCACCATCCCGTTTCGCCTGTTCCCAGGCGACACTCAGCCGTTCCAGCCGTTCCCGTGTGTTCGAGCTGAGTCCACCGGCCTCCACTCGAGAAACCGTGAGGCAGTGACTCGTCACGCGAGCACCGCCAGGATTCTGGCGGGGCCCTCGTCGTCATGTGCACCCTGCGGGTTCTAAGCTTGGATCCG
>NZ_JALXKT010000086.1:0-11377 GCF_025144775.1 Brachybacterium sp. p3-SID957
CGTCCTCCTCCATCAGGTCCAGCAGGACGCTCTCGAGGTCCGCCGCACCGCCGGCGCCTAGCTCGAGTCGGGCCCCGTGCTTCGCGGCCAGGGACTGCAGGTCAGCGGTGAGGGCATCGAGCGATCCGGGTTCGATGTCACGCAGGGTGGCCTGCAGGCAGGCGGCCCCCCGGCCCGCCTGATGGTCGCTGATGACCTCGTCCACGGAGCCCGAGGCCAGGGCCCTGCCGCGGGCGATCACGCACACCGAATCGGCGAGCCCGGCCACGTCGTCCATGAGGTGGGTGGTGAGCACGACGGCGGTGCCGGTGCGGGCGAGTCCTTTGATGAGGGTGCGCACCCGGCGGCGGATCGACGGGTCCATGCCCGCTGTCGGCTCGTCCAGGAACACCAGGTCAGGCCGGCCGATGATCGCCAGGGCAAGGGCCAGGCGCTGCCGTTGCCCGCCGGAGAGCCGCCGCACCAGGGTGCCGCCGAACTCGTCGATGCCCAGGTGCTGGGCCACCTCGTCCACGTCCAGCGGATCGGCGTGCAGGCTCGCCCCATAGCGAAGCAGGGTCAGGGCCGGTGCACCGGAGGTGAGCCCGCCGTCCTGGATCATCACGCCGACGCGGGCGCGGTGCCCGGGGCCGGCGCGCCAGGGATCCTCGCCCAGCACCCGGACCGAGCCGCCGTCCGGTCGCAGCAGGCCCGTGGCGCAGGAGATGGCGGTGGTCTTCCCGGCGCCGTTCGGGCCCAGCACGGCGGTGACGGCCCCGTGCTCGGCCCGCAGATCGAGCCCGTCCAGGGCCCGGACGGGGCCGTAGGAGAGCGTCAAGTCCTCGGCGACGAGGGCGGGCGTGTCGTTGTGCATGGCGCCCCCATGGTAGGCGGGGCCGGGCGCCCCGGTGAAAAGCGGACGCCCGGCCTCGGCCGGGGCACGCGCTCGTAGGTCACCCGTGCATCGACAGGAGCGGCCTCAGCGCCCCTGGAGGTGCAGCGGGGTGTGCTCCGGCTCCACCACCTCGGAGGCCAGCGGGGGCTCGGGGGCGGTGCCACCGGGACCCCAGGTGTCGGTCTCGAAGCGATCGCGGTCGTGCGGCTCCAGGATGTGGCTGATGTCCGGGCCCAGCGGCACGATCTGGGTGGGGTTGATGTCGGTGTGCACGTAGTAGTAGTGCTCCTTGATGTGCTGGAAGTCCACGGTGTCGCCGAAGCCCGGGGTCTGGAACAGGTCCTTGAGGTAGTTCCACAGGTTGGGCATGGTGGCGAGGGTCTGCCGATTGGCCTTGAAGTGGCCGTGGTAGGCGACGTCGAAGCGCACCAGGGTGGGGAACAGCCGTACATCGGCCTCGGTGATCGACGGGCCCATGAGGTAGCGGCGGGTGGACAGGCGCTCCTCCAGCTCGTCCAGCGCCTCCCACAGCAGGTGGTACTCCTTCTCGTAGGCCTCCTGCGACCCGGCGAAGCCCACCTTGTACACGCCGTTGTTGACCCGGTGCAGCATCCAGTCGTTCAGCTCGTCGATCTCGGCGCGCAGGTGCTGCGGGTAGAGGTCCGGTGCGCCCTCCCGCTGGAACTCGGTCCACTGGCTGCTCATGTCCAGCGTGATCTGTCCGAAGTCGTTGGTGACCACGGCGCCGTCGCGGGTGTCCACGATGGCGGGCACGGTGATGCCGCGGGGGTAGTCGGGGATGCGCTTGAAGTAGGCCTCCTGCAGGCGCTCGATGCCGAGCACCGGGTCCTTGCCGCCCTCGTCGAGGTCGAAGGTCCAGGAGCGCTTGTCGTGGGTGGGGCCGGCGATGCCCATGGACAGGGCATCCTCCAGGCCCAGCAGGCGGCGCACGATGATGGTGCGGTTGGCCCAGGGGCAGGCGCGGGAGACCACCAGGCGGTAGCGGCCGGCCTCGACGGGGTAGCCGTCCTCGCCGTCCTTGGTGATGCGGGTGGGGATGTAGTTCATGTCCCGGTCGAAGGACTCGCCCTTGCGGACGTAGCTGCCCTTTCGGTCGTGCTCGTTGGTCTCCTGCGTGCTCATGGCGTGCTTCTCCTGTCGTGGGACGGGTGTCGGGTTCCGCCCTGATGGTGATCCGCCGTGTGAGGGATCCACCGCCGAGGGACCGTCGGCACCATTATGATTGAAAAATGAAGTAAGCTCAAGAGGGGTGGAGATCGTCACTCGGATCAGTCCCCGACGGTCCCGCATCGAGGTCGACGATGCGATACGGTTTATGCAAGCAGATGCTTGTGAAATACGCACGAGTGAAACAGACGCGAGGCGCGCGTGCCCGATTCGCGGCGGGCGTGCGAGGGAGGAGGAGCGCGTGGACCACATCGACAGCGACCAGCGACCCGCCGACCCGGATCTCCGCGACACCCGTGAGCGGCTGATCGAGGCCATCTCGACCCACGGTCCGGTCACCGCGCGTCAGCTGGCCGAGCGCTTCGGTCTCACCAGTGCGGCCGTGCGTCGGCACCTGGCGGCGCTGCTGGCCGACGACGTCATCGCCGAGCACGAGGCCCCTGTGGCCCGCCGCGGGCGCGGCCGCCCCTCCAAGGCGTTCGTGCTCTCGGCCTCCGCGCACGAGTCGCTGCCCGGCGGGTACGACCAGCTCGCCGTGCTGGCCATGGAGGAGCTCGCGCGAGAGGGAGGCACCGATGCCGTGCGGCGCCTGGCCGATCGCCGCGTGGCCGACTGGGAGAGCGAGCTGGAGGCCCTGGTGGCCGATAGGATCGCGCAGGGCGAACGGGTGACCGTCGCGCGCCGGGTCGAGCTGCTCGCGGAGCTGCTCACCTCCCGCGGCTACGCCACCACCGTGCGCCCGCTCACGGTCCCCCTGCCGACAGCCGGTGCACGAGGTCGCTCCCGCCCGCGTACGCTCATGACGGCGCAGCTGTGCCACGGGCACTGCCCGGTCCTGGACGTCGCGTCCGGGCACCCGGAGCTGTGCGAGGCCGAGACCCGCGTCATCTCCCGCATCGTCGGAGCCCCGGTCCAGCGTCTGGCCACGCTGGCCCAGGGAGCACATGCCTGCACGACCCACATTCCGCTCACCGAGGGAAGGACACCATGACGAGCGCACCAGAGCAGCTCAGCCAGGACGAGATCATCGCGTCCATCGGCAACTACGCCTACGGATGGCACGACGAGGACTCGGCCGGCGCCAGCGCCCGCCGAGGTCTGAGCGAGGAGGTCGTCCGTGACATCTCCCGCTTGAAGGACGAGCCGGAGTGGATGCTCGAGCGCCGCCTGAAGGCCCTCAAGCTCTTCGACAAGAAGCCGATGCCGACCTGGGGCCCGGATCTCTCCGGCATCGCCTTCGACACCATCAAGTACTTCGTGCGCTCCACCGAGAAGCAGGTGACCTCGTGGGAAGAGCTGCCGGAGGACATCAAGGAGACCTACGACCGCCTCGGCATCCCCGAGGCCGAGAAGCAGCGCCTGGTCGCCGGTGTCGCCGCGCAGTACGAGTCCGAGGTCGTCTACCACCAGATCCGCGAGGACCTGGAGGAGCAGGGCGTCATCTTCGTGGACACCGACACCGGTCTGCGCGAGTATCCGGAGATCTTCCAGGAGTACTTCGGCACCGTGATCCCCGCCGGTGACAACAAGTTCTCTGCGCTGAACACCGCCGTGTGGTCCGGCGGCTCCTTCGTGTACGTCCCCAAGGGCGTGCACGTGGAGATCCCGCTGCAGGCCTACTTCCGGATCAACACCGAGAACATGGGTCAGTTCGAGCGCACGCTGATCATCGCGGACGAGGGCTCGTACGTGCACTACGTCGAGGGCTGCACCGCCCCGATCTACAAGTCCGACTCCCTGCACTCGGCCGTGGTCGAGATCGTGGTGAAGAAGGACGCCCGCGTGCGGTACACGACCATCCAGAACTGGTCGAACAACGTGTACAACCTGGTCACCAAGCGCACCACGGTGGAGCAGGGCGGCACCATGGAGTGGGTCGACGGCAACATCGGCTCCAAGGTCACCATGAAGTACCCGGCCGTGTGGCTGATGGGCGAGCACGCTCGCGGTGAGACCCTCTCGATCGCCTTCGCCGGTCAGGGCCAGCACCAGGACACCGGCTCCAAGATGGTGCACATGGCGCCGCACACCTCCAGCTCGATCGTCTCCAAGTCGGTCTCGCGCGGTGGCGGGCGCAGCTCCTACCGGGGCCTGGTGCAGGTGATGCCGGGCGCCGAGCACTCGGCCTCCACCGTGCTGTGCGATGCGCTGCTGGTGGACCAGATCTCCCGCACCGACACCTACCCGTACGTGGACGTGCGCGTCGACGACGTCCAGATGGGCCACGAGGCCACCGTCTCCAAGGTCTCCGAGGAGCAGCTCTTCTACCTGATGAGCCGCGGCATGGAGGAGACCGAGGCGATGGCGATGATCGTGCGCGGCTTCATCGAGCCGATCGCGCGCGAGCTGCCCATGGAGTACGCCCTCGAGCTGAACCGCCTGATCGAACTGCAGATGGAAGGAGCAGTCGGCTGATGACCTCGTCCGATGTCACCGATGTGAAGGGTGCCGAGAGCGCCGGGGACCCGAGGGCGAACGAGGCCGCGGGCAACGCGGCCGGCGCCGCGCCGGTCTCCGCCCAGGACGTCCTGCACGAGTCCGACGCCCGCGACGCGCGCGCGAGCGGTGCCGAGCTGGAGTCCGAGGGCCTGACCATGACCGGCCAGGAGGGCGAGAAGTCCGCCGCGCACGGCGCCGCCAACCGCGGCGACCGCAAGCGCTCCTTCGAGCTGGCCGACCACGAGGTTCCCACCTCCAAGGTCGAGGAGTGGCGCTTCACCCCGCTGCGCCGCTTCGCGCCGCTGTTCGAGGACGTCGCCACCGACGACCGCGAGGGCGACCCGGCCCTGGACTACCAGGTGGAGATCCCGCAGGGTGCTCCCGATGTCGCGAACCTGGCCCCCGGCCAGGCCCCCCGCGGCACCGTGCTGGTGCCCGAGGACCTCACCAGCGCCGTGGCCTCCGCCCGCTGCGAGCAGGCCCTGCACCTGGTGGCCCCTAAGGGCGCCGACGTGGCAGAGCCCTTCCGGGTCGCGATCACGGGCAGCGGTGCCGACCGCCGCGGCAACGCCCACATCGTGCTGGAGACCGAGGAGTCCTCCTCGGCCACCTTCGTGCTGAACCACACCGGCAGCGCCCAGTACGCGCAGAACGTGGAGATGGTCGTCGGCGACAACTCGCAGATGACCGTCATCGCCCTGCAGGACTGGGACGACGATGCGCTGCACATCGCCCGCCACCACGCCCGCGTGGGCCGCGACGCGAAGCTCAAGCACATCGTGGTCTCCCTGGGTGGCAGCGGCGTGCGCGTGGACGTCATCGGTGAGCTGGCCGCCCCCGGCGGCGAGCTGGAGAACCTGGGACTGTACTTCTCCGATGCCGATCAGTTCCTCGAGCACCGCCTGTTCGTCGACCACGCCGCGCCGAACTGCACCTCCAACGTCGCCTACAAGGGCGCGCTGCAGGGGGCCAAGGCCCGCTCCGTGTGGGTGGGTGACGTTCTGATCCGCAAGCAGGCCGAGGGCACCACCACCTACGAGCTGAACCGCAACCTGGTGCTCACCGAGGGCGCCCGCGCGGACTCGGTGCCGAACCTCGAGATCGAGACCGGGGAGATCGAGGGCGCCGGCCACGCCGCCGCCACGGGTCGCTTCGACGACGAGCAGCTGTTCTACCTCATGGCCCGCGGCATCCCGGAGAAGGAGGCCCGCCGCCTGGTCGTGCGGGGCTTCTTCGCCGAGCTCATCCAGCAGATCGACGTCCCCGAGATCCGCGAGCACCTCTTCGAGTCGATCGAGAACGAGCTCGAGCGGAGCATGAACTGATGCCCGACGCCTTCATCCCCGTCGCCACCCTCGATCAGCTCGCCCCCGGCGAGGCGATCGACGTCGTCGCCGGCGGGGTGGAGATCGCCCTGGTGCGCGACGAGGACGGAGGCGTCCACGCCATCGAGGATCGGTGCTCCCACGAGGACGTCCCCCTCTCCGACGGGGACGTCGAGGGCTGCACCCTGGAGTGCTGGAAGCACGGCAGCCAGTTCGATCTGCGCACCGGCCGTCCGCTGCAGCTGCCCGCCGTCCTCCCCGTGCCGGTGCACCCGGTGCGGGTGGACGAGACCACCGGCGAGATCTCGGTCGACCCGACCGCGACCCTCGCCCCCTGAACGTCCCCGTACAACGAACGCCAGGTCGAAGCGCCTGGCCGCACAGCTGAGGAGAACCACCGCATGTCGATCCTGGAGATCAAGGACCTCCACGCCACCGTCGAGACCCCCGAGGGCACCAAGGAGATCCTCAAGGGCGTGGACCTGACCATCAAGGCGGGCGAGACCCACGCCATCATGGGCCCCAACGGCTCGGGCAAGTCCACCCTCGCCTACGCGATCGCCGGCCACCCCAAGTACGAGATCACCTCCGGCTCGGTCACCCTGGACGGCGAGGACGTGCTGGAGATGAGCGTCGACGAGCGCGCCCGCGCCGGCCTCTTCCTGGCCATGCAGTACCCCGTCGAGGTGCCCGGCGTGACCGTCTCGAACTTCCTGCGCACCGCCAAGACCGCCGTCGACGGCGAGGCCCCCGCGCTGCGCACCTGGGTGAAGGACATGAAGGGCGCCATGGCGGACCTCCGCATGGATCCCGCCTTCGCCGAGCGCAACGTCAACGAGGGCTTCTCCGGTGGCGAGAAGAAGCGCCACGAGATCCTGCAGATGCAGCTGCTCAAGCCCGGGATCGCCATCCTCGACGAGACCGACTCCGGCTTGGACGTGGACGCGCTGCGCATCGTCTCCGAGGGCGTCAACCGCGCCAAGGAGAACACCGACGTGGGCATCATGCTGATCACGCACTACACCCGCATCCTGCAGTACGTGAAGCCCGACTTCGTGCACGTGTTCGTCGACGGGAAGGTCGCCGATCAGGGCGGCCCCGAGCTCGCCGAGCGCCTCGAGTCCGAGGGCTACGACCGCTACCTCACCCCCACCGCGTGACCACGGAGGAGCCATGACAGAGACCAGCGCACCCGGTGCCTCCGAGCACGCGACCGCTGAGCAGGTTTGGGAGGCGATGAAGGATGTGATCGATCCCGAGCTGGGGATCAACGTCGTCGACCTGGGCCTGGTCTACGGCATCACCGTCGAGGAGGGCAACGCCGTGGTGGACATGACCCTCACCTCGGCCGCCTGCCCGCTGACGGACCTGCTCGAGGAGCAGACCTTCGCGGCTCTGGACCCCATCACCGAGTCCCACCGGATCAACTGGGTGTGGATGCCGCCGTGGGGCATGGAGAAGATCACCGAGGACGGCCGCGAGCAGCTGCGCGCGATCGGGTTCAACCTCTGATCCGAAGCCGACGGCCCCCTGACCGCCCCCGCGGCGGACAGGGGGCCTGTGCTTTCACGGGGACTCTGGCGCGCGGGAGCCGTCCTGCGCACCCATGTCCGCCTCCGATTCCTGCTCGACATGCGGAAGCGAGACCGTCACGATCAGCCCACCGTCCGGCCGGGCAGCGAGGTCGAGCGTGCCCTGCGAAACCTCCACGATCGAGGCGACGATCGCGAGGCCCAGGCCACGGCTGTTCCCCGCGGTGCGACCGCCCGCAGTGCGGAACGGCTCGGTGAGGCTGGCGACCACCTCTGGATCGATCATCTCTCCGGCGCTTTCGATGCGCAGGCGGGAGCGTAGTTCCCCCTGCGGAAAGCCCACCGTTTCGGTGCGCATTGCGATCAGCCCACCTTCGCGGTTATGCCGGATGGCATTTTCCGTCAGGTTCTGCACCATCTGCAGCAACAACCGCTCATCACCCAATATGGTCGCCGGGCGGAGATCGAGCTCGAGGCGCAGCCCTCTCTCCCGGGCCTTGGGCGCGAAGTGTTCGAGCACTTCGCCGACCACCTCCGAGAGGTCCACCGTGGTGGTCTCCTGTTGCCCCGCTTCGGCTTCCGCCAGGTCCAGCAGTGACTCCACGGTGCGGGCGCTGCGCTCGTTGAGCTGAAGCAGTCGCTCAAGCACGTCCCGATCCACCGGGTCCGGCTTCGCGAGCGCTACATCGAGGATCGTCCGGGTGGCGGCCAGCGGAGTACGCAGCTCATGGGACGCGTTCGCCGCAAACCGACGCTGTGCCTCGTTGTAGCGTTGCAGGCTGTCGAGCATTGCATCGAAGGTCTGCGCAAGGCTGACAATCTCATCACGCGGCCCGCTCAGGCCGATACGGTGATCCAGCCGTCCACGGGCCGCGATCTGCGCGGCCTCATTGATCTGGGCCAGCGGCCGTAGCATCCGCCCGGCCAGCCACCATGCGGCCCGAGAGCTGAGCGCCGCGAGCAACACGAGTACGAGCGCTGAGACGGTGATCAAGAGAGCGATGAGGTCCTCTCTGCTCTTGACCTCGACCGAGAAGCTGCCACCCAGGTCCTCCGGATTCTCCGGCACGATGATGACCGATTCCCCGTCGGCGTCGGTCTCCACCGGGCCGAAGGCGTATTCCGGTCCCAGGCCCAGATAGGTGACCAGCACCGTCAACAGCACCGCGCCGCAGGTGATGACCAGCACTGCGTAGGAGAATGCCAATCGAGTGCGGGCGCTGAAACGGTGCTGTGGCCGAAGCTTCTCGGAGCGCTTGTCAGACATCACTTTCCTGGTTCTTCGTCTCATCGCCCGCTGCGCCGGATGCGCGCGGCAGGGCAAGGAGCTCCTCTTCTCACACCGCGTCATCGGGGTCGATCTTGTACCCGAAGCCGGGTACCGTGCGGATCACCCAGGGCTCACCCAGCTTGCGGCGTAGCGCACTGATCGTGACCTTCACGGACTGGGTGAACGGGTTGGCGTTCTCATCCCAGGCCTCCATGAGGAGCTGCTCGGCGCTCACCACTCGGCCCGGTTCACGGATGAGCGCCTCGAGCACCGCGAACTGCTTGGGGCTCAGCCGGACCGGCCGTCCGTTGCGGGTGACCTCATGCCGGAACGGATCCAACCTCACCCCGCTCGCCTGATGGCAAGCGGGGCGCGGAGTGAAACGCCGACGGCCCAGGGCGCGCACTCGCGCGACCAGCTCCTCGAAGTCGAAGGGCTTGGCCAGATAATCATCGGCCCCCAAGGAGAGCCCATCCACTTTCTCGTGAACCCTCCCGGCCGCGGTGAGCATGAGGATCGCCGGCCGGTCAGCATCCTGATCCAGCTGGCGACACACCTCATCACCGTGCACTCCGGGAATATCCCGGTCCAGCAACATCACGTCGTACTCGAAGGTCTCGACCGCCTCCAGCGCCGCTTCGCCATCCGGAGCGATATCGGCGGGGATAGCGGACAGGGCAAGGCCCTCTCGGATCGCTTCAGCCAGATACTCTTGGTCTTCAACGATCAGTACTCGCACAGTCTGCTCCGAGGGTGGATGTGATGGGTCCGTTCATGTGCTGAGCGCCGCTGTAGGCGAGGTGTTCGCCGCTCTCATCGCGGGCAGCACCCCGGCGATCGCGCCCACCAGGATGGTCACGACGATCCCGAGCAGCGGTACCAGCGGCGGTATCGTCGGCGTCCAGCCATTACTCAGCGAGACGGTGAGGGTGCACGCCCCGCCCAGGACGATTCCGGCGATGCCGCCATAGGTCGCCAGCAGCACGGATTCAATCATGAACTGCTTGCGGATGTGCGAGCGGGTCGCACCGAGAGCCCGGCGCAGGCCGATCTCCCGCCGCCGCTCCATTACGGTGATGACCATGATGTTCGCGACCCCGATACCGCCGACCAGCAGGGCGATCGACCCGACGCCCACCAGCAGACCGGTGAACACCGTGTCGATGGCGTTCTGCGCCGCCAGAGTGTCGGAGGGCCGGCTGACGCTGACCTCATTGGGCCGCTGAGCGTTGAGGGTCGAGGGAATCAGATCGCGCACCTGGGCGACGGCCTCATCCGCCGAACGCTCGAACAGCGTAGTGGGCGAACCAGAGAACTCCAGCTGCTGTGCCGCATGCTCACCGCCGACCAATACGGAGGTGTTCAGCTGTGGGGCCAGGGCTGAGGGTTTGAGGATCCCTAGCACCGTGTAGCTGACCCCGTTGATCGTGATATGCGAGCCGGGCGTGGTGATCCCGAGGCGTTCGGCGGCAGTGGCACCGAGAACCGTGGTGGGGTACTGCGCGGTGGCCTGGTTGAACCAGGAGCCGTTGCGCAGCTCGGTCGAGGTCACTTCTAGCAGCTGATCGCCAGCGGCCGCAACGGTGAGCCCGTTCGTCTGCGCGGGGTCGATGTGGGAATTGCGGTAGGCCCGCACTCCCTCGAGCTCCGCCACCGAGCTGACCTGCTCGACCCCGTCGATGCGGCGCAGCCGCTCCTCCGAGTCGACCGGCAGCGCGGTCTTCTCACCGCTGAACGACTCGCCCGGTGAGACTGTCAGCATGTTGGTGCCCAGTGCCGCCAGCTGCTCCTGCACCTTGGCCTGGCTGGACAGAGAGACCCCGATCACCGAGATCATCGCAGCGATGCCAATGGCAATCCCGAGAGCTGACAGAGCCGCTCGGGCCGGGTGCGCGCGTACACCATGCCAGCCAAGGCGCAACAGATCGATGCCGCGCAGCCGGGAGGTGTGTGTGGGGGTGGATGCACTCACGTCATGTCACTTTCTGCAGGGCCGGGCGGGATTCGTCGCGCCACACCGGTCCGGAGTCGGATTCGACGACTCCATCGCGGATGGCGATCTGGCGCGGGAAACGTGCTGCGACATCCCGGTCATGGGTGATGACCAGCACAGTGGTGCCGGCCTCGTTGAGGCTCTCGAGGATGCTCATCACCTGGGTTCCGGACCGGGAGTCCAGTGCCCCGGTCGGCTCATCGGCCAGCAGCAGGGGCGGATTGCCGACGACGGCTCGCGCTATCGCCACCCGTTGCCGCTGCCCTCCGGAGAGCTGCTTCGGAGTGTGGCCGGCGCGCTCGGACAGCCCCACACGCGCCAGCGCCTCCTGCGCACGTTCTCGCCGTTCGTGGCGAGGTAGTCCCCGGTACAGCAGACCGGAGGCGACATTGTCGACCGCCGTCTGCGACTCGTCCAGGTGGTACTGCTGGAACACGAAGCCGATGAGAAATGCGCGCAACGCGGACATCTGCGCATCATCGGCCTGGGAGATGCGTTGCCCGGCCAGCATCACCTCCCCGCTGGTTGCCCGATCGAGGGTGCCGATGAGGTTCAGCAGGGTGGTCTTCCCCGAGCCGCTCGGACCGATGATCGCGACCCGCTCACCGGAGTGGACATCGAAGCTCACCGCATCGAGCGCCGTGGTGGGAGGAGAGCCATAGCTGCGCGAGACCTCGCGAAGGGACAGCAGCGGAGCCGGGGCGCTCACTGGTGCACCATCCTTAGTGCGGCCTTGTTCGGTAAGGTCGTGACCAC
>NZ_JALXKT010000087.1:0-10321 GCF_025144775.1 Brachybacterium sp. p3-SID957
ACCTGGAGATCCCTGCGGGCCAGAAGGTGCTGCTGGCCGGGGCCAGCGGCAGTGGGAAGTCCACCGTGCTGCGCGCCCTGGCCGGTCTGCTCGACGAGCAGGCCGGTGACCTCGAGGGGCAGGCCGCACCGCCCTCGCGACCGGGTGAGCGCGGTCTGCTGCTGCAGAACCCCGCCCATGCCCTGGTGGCCGCCACGGTGGGCCGGGACGCCGCCTTCGGCCCGGAGAACGCGGCCCTGCCCCGCCCGGAGATCCACGAGCGCGCCGTCGAGGCCCTCGACGCCGCCCGCGTGGACGTGCCCTCGAGCAGGGAGCCGTTGGCCACCTCGGGCGGCCAGCAGCAGCGCATCGCCCTGGCCGGCGCCCTGGCGCTGGGGCCGGACGTGCTGCTGCTGGACGAGCCGACCAGCATGCTCGACGGTCCCACGGCTGAGGCCGTGCGCGAGGCGGTGCTCGAGGTCGCCGCGGGCCGCACCCTGGTGGTGGCCGATCACCGGCTCGAGGCGTGGCTGCCCCATGTGGACCGGCTGATCGTGCTCGGCAAACGCGCCACGGTCCTGGCCGACGGGGACCCTGACGAGCTGCTGGCCGCCCGTCCTCACCTGCTGGTCGCGGCCGGGATCGCGGTGGAGACCAGCACGGTCGATCGCCGGTCGGCTGATGGACCGGGCCCGGTGGTCGCGAGCCTGGCCGGGGTCGACGTGCACCGGCCCGGGTCCCGGCGGCGGCGACGGTTGGAGCAGCCCCTGCTGCGCGGGGTGGATCTGGAGCTGCAGGCCGGCACCATCACTGCCCTGACCGGCCCGAGCGGTGCCGGGAAGACCACCCTGCTGCAGGTGGTGCTGGGAGTGGCGAAGCCGGCTGCGGGGCGGGTGGCGCTGCCGTCGCGGGAGAGGATCGCCTCGGTGCCGCAGAACCCGGAGCACTCCTTCGTGGCGCCCACCGTGAGGCAGGAGGTCACCGCCTCCTCCTGGGCCACCGACGAGGCACTCGCCCAGCAGCTGCTCACGCGGGCCGGGCTCGCGGAGCTGGCCGAGGCGAATCCGTACACGCTCTCCGGTGGCGAGCAGCGGCGCCTGGCGATCATCGCGGCCCTCGCCCAGCAGCCGGATCTGCTGGTGCTGGACGAGCCCACCGTGGGTCTGGACGCGCAGCGCCGCCAGGCGGTGCTGGAGCTGCTGGAGCAGGCACGCGCCGAGGGCCGTGCCGTCCTGGTCGCCACCCATGATCCCGTGCTGATGCAGCGGGCCGATGCGCGCCTGGACCTTGAAGACGGAGCAGGCGGGGATGCGCCACCGGTCCCACCGGTCGGCTCCGACCCCTCCCCGGATCGCCGGATCGGTCCCGTGCCCCGCACCCGTTGGATCCCGGCCGACGCCCTGAACCCTCTGGTGCTGTGTCTGATCGGGATCCTCGCCGCGATCGGCTCCTTCGCCGTGGACACCTGGCAGGGCGGGCTGCTGGCCCTGGTGCCCACGGTGCTGCTGGCACCGCTGGCGATGCGCACCCTGGGCGGTGGTCTGCTGCGCCTGGCGCCGGTCCTGCTGTCCGCAGCAGGACTGGCCTGGACCACCGCGTTCCTGGGCGAGGCACCGTCACTGTCCACCGAGGCGTGGCTGCTGGGCGCGAAGGAGGCCGCCCGCATCACCGCCTTCGTCGCCCCCGGGGTGCTGGCGCTGGGCTCGGTGGACGCGACGGCCCTGGGGGATGCGCTCGGTGGACGGCTGCGCCTGCCGGCCCGGCCCATCGCAGCCTCCGTGGCGGGTCTGGTGCGGGCCGGCCACTTGGGCCGCCAGTGGCAGATCATCACCCAGGCGCGCGTGCTGCGGGGCATAGGCTCCCCCATCTCGCCGCGGCTGCTGGCCGGTGCCACCCTCGCCCTGCTGGTCGATGCGCTGCGGGGCGCGGAGCAGCAGGCACTGGCCATGGACGCCCGCGGCTTCGCAACCGCCACCACCCGCACCTGGGCCCTGCCCAGCCCCCTGCGCTGGCCGGACCTGATCGGTGCCGGGATCGGAGTGCTGCTGCTGGTGTGGCCGTTCGTGGCGGAGATGCTGGTGGGGTGAGCCCGGCTCACCCAGTAAGGCGCTGTTCATCCGTGCTGGCAGCGGCGCTGGCGGGCCACCGAGCTGTGCCACTGGGGTGGTCTGCTCGGCGAGTGCGACAGATGTGTCGCAGAAGGCGCGTACAGGACCCTAGTGGGAACCGTGGGATCAACTGGTCGCGGTGTAGTGCTGGGGTATGCCCAGTCAGGACAGTCGTCAAACGCAGGCCTCGCACGGCTCACGCGGTCGTTTCATGACTCGCCGACTTCGTGCGTCGACAGTCCGGCAGAGCGGCTGGTGCGGACGAGGAACGCTTTCGGCGCCGGGCCGACACGGGAGCTGCGGTGTGCCCGTCGACGACCTAGCGCACTGCGCCAACCGCTCCAGGCCAATCGCCCGCAATAAATAATCGCTGCTTGCTATTGCCCGGGCGTCGCAAACGCTCAACCTTCTTGAGGGTCGTAGCGACTAGCCCTTCTCGACCGCGAAAAGAAAGAACGCCATAACGATAGCCAGCGGCGGCAATAGTACGATGTACTTGATAACCGCCAGAGCGACCAAGCGCACGCGTGCCGCAGTGGATTTATCCGGCCACTTCTTCGCCGTATCCATCAGCATATAAGCTGCCAAGCTCACTATGGCCGGCATGAAAAGAAGTACCCAGTCAAGCCAATCGTTACCTGCCGTCTTCTCCATGAATATCTTCTGAAGCCCAGTGGTAAGCCAGCCTTCGCTAAGCACCTGCGATGCAGCAACGAGCAGCACACCCCCCACCAGCATGCCGAGCCGCAGATTGCGCAGCCCCTGGCCAACACTTAGCTCTCTTAGCCAAACAAGCTTGTGGAACCAAGACTCACCCTCTGGGGCTGCAACGAATCCCAGCACGATCGATGCCACGACTGACAGCGCACCAATCACCAGCAGCGCATCGCCCATACCCCCTCCTCCCTATTTGCAGCGCCAACCCGCGCTACGCCCTCGAGCTGGAAGATCCACGAGGCCGTGCAGCCGCGCTAGGTGATCTGTACGGCGAAGAATACAGGCACCCCTGGCAACACTGCGCGTGCCGACTCCCCCGCAACTGTCCCTCGTAGCGCCCTGGCACGCTCCTGCCGTGTCAGCCTCGGCGATGTCCGGCTGGCCCACACTGGGGCACCTCAGCAGGACAGTTACCCGCTAATCATTTACGGTTGCCAAAAGGGTCGGATTCGGCACTTCTGCGACACATCTGTCGCGCGGGGTATACCCCAGCAGGACATGGCTGCGGATGCCCCGACCCTCGTGCGGCAACAACTTAGAAGTTGATGGCACAGGGATATGGCGCATTCGGGTCTGCGGCGATAGCGCCCCTGCGGCACGCATGCCGCTGGGCCGCAAACTACCGTTTGTGACACATGGTCCAGGCGCTCCAGAACCGCAGGGTTCGACGGCGTAAGTGAGGTTGTCTTGCCCCTCTAGGTGGACTGAGGCTACCTTGCTGACCGCTCTCGTCGCAGCCGGCCTCCGTGTTCCGAGTCAGTTCTTCGATAGGCTCTCGATCTACGCAAACAGCTAGGACAGAACGAAGATGCGAGCATCGCCATGCCTTGAGACGTTCGGGGGCTACGACACTGCCTCCCGCTACCTGGTGAGACTGTGGGTCCCTGGGGGTAGTGATCGTGAACGCTGGCGCACTTCTGATTGGTGGTTGGACAGCGTTACGACAGCTGAGGACGCCATCCGCTGGGCACGTGAACGTAGCGGAGGGTCGCCAGCCGAAGTCTTCCTGCCGGACACGTCCGGCGCCCTGCTCCGCATATGGGGCGAAGAACCGGATGACGCCTCAACGACCGTAGCCATCTATCTCGCTGGTGACTGAGATCACGGTTGGGTGACGATTGTGCGGGCTCAAGTGCTTGAAGCTGATGGTGGGTGGACGCTCCCGTCATGGAACACTCAGAGGGCGCACAGCTCAGCTCAATTCGACGCAGGTTCATGACATTCGTTGCGGCCATCCTTGCTGCGTGCATGATTGTAATTGGAGGGGCCGCTACCGCCAATGCTGCCGTCGTGGTCGGCGTATGCAAACTGAAGATCGGCGACCCTCACGGCTCAACCCACGTATCCGGGACAATTAACACTCTCAGCAATATCACGTGCACTATCGGCATGCCCTCAGTACACATTCAAACATTCCTCTACAAGGAGCCCAGTAATATTGGACTGGCGCCGCCGATAGCGAAGTAGGCGTACCCGCGGGAAAGAAACTGCAAAGCAACCGGGCAGTTTCGTGCAAGGAGGGTCCCGCAAGTTTCCACAATAGGACTTATGTGCAGTTCACCTCTCCTCCCGTAGTTAATCCCTCATACCATTCGAATACGTACTACTCTCCCTGGCGCTCTGTTGCGTGCGGAGTAGCATTCGCTGCGCTCGATGACGGTCAGGATATCGTCGCGGACATATCAGTCATGAGTGATGGATCCATCGCTTTTGGAGATCCCTACGTAGAGAAGGTGCGCTGAGAGCTGCGAATCGTCGGAGCCGCGGCGAGCAGCACTGTAAGTAACATAGCGAGAAGGGCCAGCCTATGAGCTGACCCTTCTTCGCGTGTGGTTCTGCCTAGATGTTTCGGGCCGTGACGTTGTGGACGCTGGTCGGGGCGGGCGGTGCTCCTATGCGATGCAGCGATCTTAGCGTTACCGGTTACACAGCTTAAATGTTTTCCTGTGCGACTATTGGCGCAGTTTGCTCATAACATCGATGAATATATGCTTGCAGTTCGCGCCGCTCGGCGCGCCACTGACCCCGGCCCCCCACCTGGATCGCGCGTAGCGCACCCGAGCGCACAAGTGCGTACGCTTGGCTCCGGCTAATTGAGAGCACCGTCTGTACCCCCTCCAGTGCCATAAACCCGGCTTCAGCAGCATCCTCATCAGTGGCCATCTGTCCCCTTTTCGGGCTCGTTGGTAACGATCACGTGCGCTAGAAACCTAACGGCAATTTTCATAGGTGGAGAAGTGCAGGAGCTAGCTGTGTCGTAGCAGCCTCGAGGCGATCGCGGCAGCCGCCTGATGATACGCCCTGCGGCTGTCTTCCGAGAGATCCGCAAATTCGATCACGTCGCCACCCTTGAGGGCGTTGTCATACGGCACTGCGATCACCTCGGACACCAGCGGCGTGAACTCCTCGGCGATGCTCTGGACCACCTCCAGGTAGTCGGGGGTCGCCGCCTCGGCGCGCTCGATGTCGTGGAGGAGGACCACGGCCGAGGAAACCAGCTCCTCGTGCCCGTCGGTGATGAAAGCCCGCATCATCTTGCGGGCGGCCTTCGCGCTGTCGCCGCACACGCCTCACCGGCGGCGCCTGGTCCTGGGCAGGCGTCGCCGGCATTCTCGCCACCTTCGACTCCCCGCTCACAGACGTCGAACCCTCCGAACTACGAGACGCCATCCGGAACCTCGCCGACCGCGCCAGTCATATTCAGGCCAGCAATCACCGTTCTGCGATACGGACATCGGAAGCCGCACGCTGGCGCGAAGACCCCTCGTGACGTCGGCACCGACGATGACCAAGACTGGGAAACCCCAACAGGACAGTTACCGACAGTTAGCTTACGGTTGTCGATAGGGTCGGATTCTGCACTTCTGTGACACATCTGTCGCACTGGGTATACCCAAGTGAGCAGATCTGTGTCAGATCCGCCGTTTTGGACCCTGTGGGACGGGGAAGGCTACGGCGCCGTAGCTGTCATGCAGGGTCGGCCTCAACGGTCCTGATGTGTTCCATTGAGGTGTCTGCCACGCTGGACGGTAGATAGACGATTGCGTCGAAGTCCGTTGAGGGGCGTCGCAGCTCGACCTCTCGACTCGCAGCGGCTTCCGTGAGGCTGCTGTCGAGCCTCCATCCGATGAATCGTCGCGGACCGGGGTGCACGAACTCGGATGCGGTGACGAAGTCCGTCCGACGGGCTCGTAGGGCCATCTCGGTCGTATGTGGGCCGGCGGTGGGCAAGGGGACGCTCTGGTACTCCTTGGTGTTGGTGGAGGGGTCGATCGCGCGACAGGAGCCCTCTCCGCAGAGAATTCCGACCGAGGTGTACCTCGCGCCGATTCGCGAGTCGAGCACCTGCCCCATCGATGGTCCGCCGAAGTTGTCGGGGTTGCGGGCGACGTGCTCGTTGTGTGCCCACACGACGGTGATGCCTCGATCGGGAAGGTTCTCCAGCAGCGTCTCGGCCATGTGCGTGTCGCGTCGGTGAAGACCTTTCAGGTCTGGCTCGGCAAGATAGGCGTCGATGTAGCGCAGCAACTGGCGCGCGGCTGCTGCTGTGTGCGGCTCGCGATGACAAGCGAAGTGTCTGCAGACCCGGCGGGCTTCGTCGACTTCCGCCTCATCAATATCTTCGCGTAAAGCGATGCGGCGCAGGGACGTCGCCCTTGAGCCAGCGTCGAGCAGAGCAAACGCGGCATGGTGAGCGGGTTTGGAGTCGATGCCGAGGAAGCGAACGCGCTCGTGCGTGGGCAGAGCCGCGTTGATGGACTGCAGGCGGGCGATTCCCTCGCTGATACTGGTGGTGCGCCAGAGACTGAGAGCGTCACGCCAGACCTCTGCGAGATCGCCTCCATCGTTCAGGGCCCTGTTGACACGGGTTCCCACGATGTAGGAGTCCTCGAACGCGATCGCGCCAAGTAGACCTCTCGATGCGAGCTCGCAGATCAGATCGAACTTCCATGAGAAGACGTTCGCGCTTCCGTGGGTGGGCTCGCCCAGGCCGAGCACACCATTTGCCTGGACCAGGCGCAGGATTCGATCGGCCAAGCGTTCATTCACTGCCTCAGTCTCTCATCGAGGTTCCGACCGAGATCGCTCGACCGGCACCTGGTCCATTGGGATATACCCCACCTGCACGTAGTTGCCCGCAGTCCAGTTCTGATCGTGGACGCGTCGTTAGGCTAGACGCCTGTCGCGTCGGCCTAGTTCGATCACGGCTCGCAGGCCGACCGCGTCGGCTGAGTATCCCGGTTCTGCGGCGGATCTCCAGGCGCCGTAGAGCTCGTAGGCGTCCAGTGCCGTCTGTGGCCCGAGAGGCTCTGCGAGTGCTTCCAGTGCTAAAGGGGCGTCTGCGTCATATCGGGTCTCGGAGCGATGGTGAGTCGTCCCCACAGCTCGGTCGGCAGCGACCATGCGATGAACGAGTGCTTCTCGGATGACGCCCAGGGTGAGGTGGAGGGCGATCAGGTGGCTTCCGCGGCCGAAGCGCACCGCTGCAAGGGGGGTGTCGAAGCGGACGTCGTTGTCGGCAGGGGCGCGGGCAGCATCCAGGGCGCGCCGTGGATCGTGGCGTCGATCCGTCGGCCATCGTCGAGGACCGCGCGCACAACCTGTGCATCGCCGTCACTCGTCGACTGAAAAGCCCAGAGCCGTCCCTGTAGCGCCTCCTGAACGTCGAACGCTGCGCGGGAGGTGATGACGACGTCGAGGTCACTCCAGCCATCGAGCAACGCCGGGTCGGTCACCGATCCGTAGGGTTCGATGTCGGCGCCCGGAAGCGCATCTGTCATGGCGGCCAAGGAATCTGCTTGCCAGCTGCTCATCCCTGGAGGCTAAGGCGCAAGGCCCTCGAGGTCACCCAATATCCGCGCGACCAGCTCATCCTCGCTATGCCGCTCATCGAGGATGACCTCGCCGGGCAGTGCAAGCACGTCGTTTGAGGCATACCAGGGGGCGACCTGTTCATCGCTGACATGGTCGGCGATGGGCTTCAGCGAGTGGCGCCGGAGCGTTTCCGGGAGGCTGACATCGAGGTAGTACACGAGTGACGGCCCGTCATGGCCGGCGATGAGCCGCTCGCACATCTGCTGATAGCGGGCCGATCTAAAGATGCCCTCGAGGACGGTGATGCGGCCACGCGCCAGACAGTGGCGCACCATTACCTCGGCCAGGCTGATGGTGTCGCCCGGTCCCGAGTCGTGCTCCCACAGCAGTTCCCGGCGTACATGGTCCTGGCCGATCACGGCGACGCGGCCGCGCGGCAACTCGCGTTGCACTAGCGACTGTGGACTTGCCAGACGCGGAATTACCGCGAAGGATCACGAGCGCTGGCACCAAGGTCACCCGTCCATCATGCCGCCCTCGGGGAACCGAGGGCGGCCAGAGCGGTCTTTGCTCGGCTGCTCAAGACGGAGCTGATGCGCGATCGCATACCAGCGCGGCCCGGGCAGCCGAGGTGCCGTCCGGGCGGAAGGGACTGACGCACACAGAGGCGTCCCGCTGGGCGTCGCGCGGTACCTTCCAAACTGGGGCACCCCAGCAGGACAGTTACTAGACGATCATTTACGGTTCCCAATAGTGTTCAGAACTTCACTTTTGCGACACATCTGTCGCACTGGGTATACCCCATGCGACAGTCCGACCGGGAGCGCGGCGTGCAGCGTGCGGCGGCACAGGGGACTCGATTGTCACAGTTTGGTCACAGTCCATACGGGTTCGACGGAGCGGCGGTAACTTTACGCTCATCGAGACCTTAGGGGGAAGCACGGAAACACAGGAGCGAACGTCCAAACACTTTACGTAAGCGAATCCTGTCGAGAATTATCGCCACGTTGTGCGCGCTAGCATTTGTGGCTGGTGGCGCCACGGCAGCAAATGCCGACTATTTCGCGGGGGGAATGCCTTCGACGAAGAACTCCGTAAAGTACGTCGGGGTCAACTCATCGTACGTCACTAAGTTTGACAATGCGCGCTTCCGGTGGAACTCCCTGCCCGCTGTCACGTTCGGTAAGTCCAGCGCTGCGCAGAACACCATGACCGCTGCACGGTACCCCCATTCTTGGTACGGCTACTACACCGCGTACGGCCCGCGGAATAGATCACGCACCTTCAAAATCCAAGTGAACGCTCGCACAATCCAAGAGGCCTCGGGAAGTAACATGTCTAAGTGGATCGACAGTACTTCTACACACGAACTCGGCCATGCCCTTAGCCTGGCCGACAACCCCAAGACCTCAAAGGCTTCATTGATGAAGCACAGCCGTAATCGAGCAATGGTAATCAGTCCCCAGCCGTATGACGTGTCTGAAGTGAATAGGATCTACTGATGCATACTCCTCGCGCACTTATTACACTCAGCGCCGCGTCGGCGGTAGCGCTGCTCGGAGCCTCCTGCGCCAGTCAGCCGAGTTCCGAGGATCCGGCGAGTGAGTCGGTTGTCCACCTTTCAGCAGATTATCCGGAATACGGAAGCACCGAAGCCGCGCTCGAGGCAGCGGACGTAGTCGTTGTAGGCACGGTGGAGTCATCTCGCGACCTGATCGAGTATCCAGAGATTAATGACTCTGGGGCGGGGCTGGAGAATCCGCAGTCTGAAGTGGAGGTTTCTAACGAGGATCTTGAAGCGATGGCAGTTGTGACTACGGTGACAACCATTAGAGTTTCCGAGGTTATCTCGGGAGACGCTGAGGTAGGCGATTCCGTAGAGGTCTCACAGCTAGGCGGAACCAGCGAGGGTGTGACTTACATCGAAGACAGCACTACCTTTATCGAAGAGGTTGACTCACCTGAGGTCCTCCTTCTTCTGAATGACTTCGGTGAAGGCAGATACGACTTGGTGAATCCCATTGAAGGCATCTATGGGGTCTCGGATGGAGAGTTTGAATCGCTTCCCGGGGTCGATGTTGACTCGGAAATGAGTTCACTTGAGGAGGTTCGCGAATTCACTGAGTGATCACGGTGTTTCCGGCACGGACGGTTCGCTCAACGCTCTAAAAGCGGGATCCCTGGGGGTCGCGGGCCCCCAGCCGCCCTCATGTATCAAACCAGAAGGAGCCTGCCAGTGGTGGGCTCCTTCTCTTTCCCCTACAACATTGACCGGTGGTGTCATAGCGTCGAAGCAACACTCCCGGTCGGTGGGGGTCTGATCGGTGAGGTGCACGGGGGGCGCGAGCGGGGCTGACGTTCAGTGACAGGTCGGAAATCTCCACAGCGTCGAAAGCGGGCTGGTCCGTGCGGAGGATCGCTCGTCACCTGGGGCGCTGCCCGTCGGTGATCTCCAGGGAACTCTACCGGAACTCGACGAATACCCGCGGCTACCAGGCCGTGAGGGCGGACGTGGCCGCGCAGCGACGGCGGGCTCGCGCGCAGCAGCGGAAGGTCGCGGGTGTGTCCCCTAGCGTGGTGGCAATCCCCGGGGTGGCGTGGAGCTGCTGGTAGGCGATGAAGGGTCATCGCGGGACCTCCCACATCGACCAAGAAATAGGGACCCGCGATGACCCGTCACCAGTCTGCCCTGTCTGCTCTCG
>NZ_JALXKT010000088.1:0-10053 GCF_025144775.1 Brachybacterium sp. p3-SID957
GACTCGACTTCAGTGCGGAGACGCGCAATGACGCCCGGCAGGTGCCCCGTGGTGGCCTGCCAGAAGAGGTCGGCGTCCATCGCCCGGTAGCCGCTGTGTGCCGCGATGTTCCGGGTCGTGATGATCCCCCGGCGCTCGTCGTCCGCCACTGCGGTGAGGAATGGTGCGAAGCGGCTCGGCTCCTCGAACAGCGCGGCGAGTCGGATGACGGCCACTGTTGCCCGGTCATAACTGTCCGAGCCCTCGAAGAAGGCCGGGCGCCCCTGCTCGATGACATCGTCGAGGCGGACCTGGATGCGGTCGAGCTCGACCAGCAGCGCCTCCGCGGGCGAGGGCGCGCCGGGGGCTTCGCACTCGGCGCGGCCCTGGATCCGCCACCGGTCCCGCGCCGACGGGGAATCGTCTGCCGAGCTCACAGCGGCACCGCCGTCTCCCGGAGGTGCTCGGGCGTCTCCACCCCGTCGATCACCACGTCGACAGGGAAGCCGAGTAGGTCGGACGCGTCGGCGACGAAGAGCGCATAGTCCAGGGGGTCGGAGTCAGGGTCCCGGGACACCAGGAGATCGACATCAGACTGGTGGTGGTCCGATCCTCGGGCAACGGAGCCGAAGACTCTGACGTGGCGGAGCCCCCGCCGCTCGGCGAGGGCTAGCAGCTCGTCCCGATGAGCGGCGAGAGCGAGGGAGGGGCGGTAGTCCGCCGCGGCGAGCAATCGGGCGAGCATCTCGGCGGAGACCGCTCGACGCCCGGATTCGATGCCCGCGATGTGCGGCTGCTGGGCTCCGACCGCCTCGGCCAGCGCACGCTGCGTCATCCCGGCATCCTCGCGAGCGGCGCGGAGCACCCGGGGGGCATCCTGGAGCGGCACGGTCATGACGCCAAGCATACCCAGCGTGGTATGCGGCGGGGTTGGTGAGTGTGCATCGGTCGATCCGCTGGACGACGGGCGGGGTCGTTGCCGGCCCCGAAGAGACAGGCTCAGCTCTCGGACCGGGTGAGCCGCCGAAAGTGTCGCCCAGCTCGGCGACCGGTACGCCGAATCTCCTCCGCCGGCCGGGGCGTGCCGAAGATGCCTCGCCCGGGCCGCGCCCTCGATAGGCTGACTGACCAGGGCGGGAGAACCGCCCGAGGTGAGGACACCAGGGGAGGGGCCATGGGGGAGCGGCAGGCGCGCCGGCGAATCGGCATCGGGGCGGTGGTCGTGCTCGGCGGAGCGGCGGCGATCGGCGCGGTGCTGTGGACCGGCGGGGGGCTCGTCCCGTACCTGCTCGCCCTCGCGCTCGCGGCAGTGGGCGTGCTCGTCCTGCTCACGGCGCTGCCGACCACCCGCTGGCGCGTCCTCGGCACATCTCTGCTCGTCCTCGCCCTCGCGCTCGCCGTCGCCGTCCCGTGGCGCCTCGCCGTCCGGGAGCTGCACGGCGACCCACTGTGGTCCCTCGACGTCCAGGGGTTCGTGCGGAGGGTCCACTCCGACGGGACACGGCTGCTGTACTCGGACGATGTGGGCCTCCACGCGGTGGACCTCGCGAGCGGGGAAGAGCTGTGGGTGCACGATCCGTCGGGCGGGGGCACGCCGCGGCGCTTCCATGTCGCGACCGACGGGCACGTGCTGGTGCAGTACGAGAGCCAGCGGGGCCAGGTCCTCACCCAGTGGATCTCCCCGGGCGGCGAGGTGCTGTGGAGCCATCCCGCCGAGGCGGCGGTGGGAGACGGGGACGGCGCTCCCGTCGAGATCGATCTCGAGGGCCACCATCTCCGCGAACCGGTCGCCGCCGCCGATGGTGCCCTCGTGGTCGTCACCTGCGCGGACGACGCCGACCATGAGTCCTGCCGCACGCTCGGCATCGGCCCGGACGGGACGGAGGCCTGGTCCCGCGCCTCCCATCCCCGTCCGCTCGGCCTCCGCACGGTCCGCCAGGTCGACGTCGATCCCGGGGAGCCGCGGCAGATCCCGGCGGTCGCGGCGGTGCACGGCCCGGACTCGTCGACCCGCGCGCCGCGGCCGACGGATCTCCTCGACCCCGCGACCGGCGAGGCGCTCGGGACCCTCGAGGTGGCGGGCTTCCTCGGGGTGATGGGCGACGTCGTCGTCCACGAGTCGGCGGAGCAGGGGCCGGACGGCCTGTGCACGACCCGCGGCTGGTCCGCCGACGGCCGGGTGTCCTGGGAGCGGGATCTGCCGTGCCTCGGCCGGGGCGCGGTCGCGATGGGCGACTGGATCTACGGGACCCTGCGCACCGTCCAGGAGGCCGACGGCGAGACGCTCGGCGAGGACGTCCCCGTCGAGGCGTATGCGCTGGATCCGGAGACCGGGGCCCGGCAGGCGGTCGGACCGCTGGACTTCTTCTCGAGCCGCGCCGCGCCCCGCACCGGGGTGCCCGGCACGGACGTCGTCGTGCAGAGGAGGGACCAGCAGATCACCGCGGTCGATCCTGCGACCGGCGAGGAGACCTGGTCGTTCGGGGTCACCGGCACCACGATCGTCCCCGGGGTCGAGGCGGCGCACGGCGCGGTCGTGGTGCACTACGACGTCGAGGACCACCCCGGCCGCAACCCCTTCCTCGCGGGGGACGACCTGACCCTCGCCCGAAGGATCCTCGCCGTCGACACGGCCACCGGCCAGGTGACCGGGTCGCTGCTCACGCCCGACGACGTCTGGGTCGTCGCGCCCGTCGCACCCGGCCAGGTGGCCGTCGCCGCCGGGGACCGGCTGGTGCTGATCGGGGCGCGGCCGAGCTGAGCCAGCCGCTCGCTGACGTCCTCAGTCCCCGAGCCCGGCGAGCAGCAGCGCGGAGAGTGTGATGCCGTCGGCGATCTCCCCGTCGCGGATCAGGGCGCGGATCTCAGGGTCGCTGCACCAAAGGTGATCGCCATCGTGGGGGCGGTGCTGTCGGTGGGCTTCCTGCTGCTGCTGATCGTGCCCGGCTCCCCGGGCGCCCTGGCCACCGAGCCGCTGATCGCCCTGGCCTCCTGGGTGGTGATGGGCATCGTGTTCTTCGTGCTGCGCAAGCCCACGGTGGACGAGATGCCCGAGAAGGAGCTGGAGCAGGTGATCCTCGAGGGGTGAGCGGGGCGCGGGGCCGTCTGGCTGGGGGCCCGTCGGCCGGTGACCACCGCCACCGTGTTGCCCGCACATGCGACAAATACCGGATGCTCGCGTTTTTTCTGTGACCGATTCGTAGTGGTCACCCTGGGAGAACTCTGAGACCTCGCGGTACGATCTGGTCAGCCGTGCACAAAGCACGGCCGTCGACCATGCGGGAGGCAGCGTGGCTCGCAGCGTTCCCCCGCTGCTGAACAATCTGCAGTTGCTCGCCCAATCCGGGTTGGAGCATCTTGCCGACGATCCCGCACTACTCGCCGTCCAGGTGAGCCGCCGCCCCCCTTCCCCTCCGCGACGACGCATCCCGCTGTCGCAGGCGGGTCGGGAGATCGCTACGGATCGTCGTTGGGACGTGCGGGTGAGACGATACGAGACAGTGTACGGGCGGGCTTCCAGGCAGGCAGCGAGCACGAGCAAGCAGACCCCGCGAAGCCGGAGTGCTGACTGATGGAGGAAAGGGCTGGAATGACCGAGTCGATGGAAGCTGAGACTCCCGTACCGGTGACGAGGCGCACCCGCCCGTTCCCTTCGTGGATGGGTCTGGTCACGGATTCCACCGCGTGGTTGATCACCCTGACGGTGCTCACCGTATCCCGCTATCTGCTCGCGGACGTCGAGGTGACAGCGGCGTGGGGCAATGTGTTGCGCAATGTCGGCCTGGTGACGCTGCTGGCCATGGCGCTGCAGAGCATCGGCGGGTATGTGAATGGCCTGTACCGCCGCAAGTACGTGGTGGGGTCCTTGGACGAAGCGCGCGTGCTCACGTTCCTCGCCCTGGGTGTGACGGTGATCCTCTCCGCGGTGGTGCTCGCCACCGCCGCGATCCCGCGCAGCGTGATCCTGGCGATGTTCCCCATGGCACTGCTCATCATGGGGGCAGTCCGCTTAATGTTCCGCGCGATCGTGGAAGGGCGTTCCGTGCCGGGGGAGGAGGCCCTGCCAGCGCTTCTGTACGGCGCAGGAGAACTGGGGCACTCCGTGGTCCGCCAGATGCGCGTTGATCCGCTCTCCGAGTTCAACCCGGTGGGTTTCATCGACGATGATCCCGGTAAGAAAGGCTTCGTGCTCAACGGGCTGAAGGTGCTGGGCTCCGGTGAGCGACTCGCCGACCTCGTCGAACAGACCGGAGCTCAGGCCGTGGTCATCTGCCTCAACCGCGTTGACTCCACCTTCCTGCGTGAAATCCACAACGTGACCGACCCCCTGGGCGTACGCCTGCTGGTGTTCCCCTCGATCAACGAGGCACTGAATCAGCGCCGCAATGCACGCAGCCTGCGGGACGTGTCCGTGGATGACCTCGTGGGCCGGCATCCCGCCGAGATCGACCTCTCCTCCGTTGCCGGGTATCTGTCAGGGAAGCGGGTGCTGGTCACCGGGGCCGGCGGTTCGATCGGCTCGGAGCTGTGCCGGCAGATCCACAAGTACGGCCCTGCCGAGCTGTTCATGCTGGACCGGGACGAATCCGGCCTGCACACCACCCAGATCTCAATCTTCGGACACGGCCTGCTGGACACGAAGGACGCCGTTCTGGCCGACATCCGGGACCCCGAGGGGCTGCAGCGTGTGTTCCGGGACCGCCAGCCCGAGGTGGTGTTCCATGCCGCCGCGTTGAAGCATCTACCGATGCTCGAGCAGTACCCCGCCGAGGCGTGGAAGACGAACGTGCTGGGCACTCTGAACGTGCTCAACGCCTCCATGGACGTCGGCGTGGAGCGGTTCGTCAACATCTCCACCGACAAGGCTGCGGATCCCACCAGTGTGCTGGGCCACTCCAAGCGCATGGCGGAGCGCCTCACCGCCTGGGCGGCGCGCCAGGACGCCGGCAGCTACGTCTCGGTGCGGTTCGGCAATGTGCTGGGCTCACGCGGTTCGATGCTGCCCACCTTCCAGGCACAGATTGAGAAGGGCGGCCCGGTCACGGTCACCCACCCGGATGTAACCCGCTACTTCATGACCATCCCCGAAGCATGCGAACTGGTGGTCCAGGCAGGCGCCATCGGGGAAGATGGCCAGGTGATGATCCTGGACATGGGCGAGCCCGTACGTATCCTGGACGTGGCGAAGCGGATGATCGAGATGTCCGGCAAGGACGTCGAGATCGTGTTCACGGGCCTGCGCCACGGCGAGAAGCTCCATGAGGACCTGTTCTCCGTGAACGAGCAGGTGGAGAGCCCGCGCCATCCACGGATCTCGCATGCGCCCGTAACCCCCGCCTCCCCCTCGGATTTGGCCTTCGAACCGTGGTTGGAAGCGGCGAGGGACAAGTCCGCGCTCGTCGCCAACGAGCCCGAGGGGCCACAAGAGCGACGTTCGCTCTCCCTGCAGGACGAGGTCTTCGGATCCCGAAGCGTGGGCTGACAAGATAACCAACCATAGCGAGACACAGGAGCCCTCATGCCTCTCGATACCGACGCACGCATTCTGATCACCGGCGCTTACGGGTTCTTGGGATGGCACCTCCGGATCCGACTGCAATCCCTCGGCTACGAAAACGTCCAGGCCGTGGGCAGGGAGCAATGGGACTCGCTGAGGGACTTCACCACCGACATCGATGTCGTGTTTCATCTCGCAGGTATCAACCGGGCCGAGGATGACGTCGTCGAGAATGGCAACCGTGAGCTCGCAGAGCAACTGCGGGACGCGTTCGGGGACGGCGTACCGCAGGTGGTCGTGTTCGCCGACACGATCCACGCAGACTCTGACACACCCTACGGGCGCGGCAAGACCGCCGCCGCCCAGGTTCTGCGCGGATGGATGAACGGTGCGGCTGGTCGGTTCGTCGATGTACGGCTGCCGAACCTGTTTGGTGAACACGGACGCCCTTTTTATAACTCTTTTGTACCGACGTTCGTAGAACTGGCAGTAATTGGCAAGGAGCCTGATATCCAGGACCGCGAGGTCCCGCTATTGCACGTGCAGGCGGCAGCGCAGACGATTATCGACGCCGTGGACGCCCCGGCCGGTCACGTGACGCCGGAAGGCACCGCAGTACGGGTCAGCGAGGTGTGGGAGATTCTGCGGGAGCAGCATTCGCTTTACGAGCAGGGGACGATCCCGGACATCTCTGAGCCGCTACGCCGCGACCTTTTTAACATGCTGCGCTCGCGCATGTTCCTGGACCGCCCAGCGATCCCGTTGAAGATGAACACCGATTATCGCGGCAGCTTCGTCGAGACCGCCCGTGTGATGGGTGGACAAGGTCAGACCTCGTTCTCCACGACCGGTCCCGGTATCACCCGTGGTCAGCACTACCACTTGCGCAAGGCCGAACGCTTCGTGGTGCTCTCCGGTAGCGCCCGCATTAGCATTGCCAAGGTGTTCGGGGACCCGACCGAGCGCGTTGATCTCGATGTCGATGGGGACAGCCCCACCGCCGTGGACATGCCGACCGGCTGGGCTCACAACATCACCAATACCGGCGAACAGACACTCATCACACAGTTCTGGATCAGCGAGCTGTTCGACTCGACGGATCCGGACACTGTGCCCAGCGAGGTTCCGGAACGGTAATGCTGGATACGTGATCAGCCCCTTACGACTCACCGCGAGACAACCGGAGAATGTCGAATGAAGATTCTGGTTCTGTCCCAATACTACGCCCCTGAGAACGTGCCGATCCCTGAGCAGGTAGCTCGCGGGCTGGCCGCCCGAGGTCATCATGTACAGGTGCTGACAACTTTTCCGAGCTATCCGCGGGGGAAGGTGTTTGATGGGTACAGGCAATCGCTCGGGGAGGTGGAGATGAGGGAGGGCATCCGTATTACTCGACTTCCGACCTTCACAGACCACTCAATGAATCCGGCGCGTCGCGCGCTCAGCTACGCGTCGTTCGCCGCAAGCTCCGGAATTGCCACAAAATTAATACGTGGCGCAGACGTCATCTACGTCTACGCCACGCAGCTCACCGCCGCGGGCGCGCCGTGGCTGCATCGACTGCTGGGTGGCACGCCATATGTGGTGCATGTCCAGGATCTCTGGCCCGATTCGGTGATCGGCTCATCACTTGTCCGATCTGGGATGGCGCAGCGAATTGTCGGCGGTGTCATTGACCGCTGGGCGGCCAGTGTGTATGAGCATGCGTCCGCAGCTGTGGCGATCGCGCCCACGATGGCCTGCCTTCTTGCGGAGCGAGGAGCCGGCGATCGAGTGAGGACCATTCCCAACTGGACGAACGAAAGCCATGAAGTTGTGAAGGCCCGGCAACCAGTCAATTCACGTGGACGGACAGAGATCCTCTACGCGGGCAACATCGGCGATATGCAGAACCTCGAAGTCGCTGTCGAGGCGGCGCACCGCACAGCGGAGTCCGGAGTGGTCCTCCGCCTCGTCGGGGCCGGAACGGCCAGTGAGTCGGTAGGACGCAAGATCGTCCAGCTGGGGGCGCAGAACGTCTTACTCGGCGGGCCTGTTCCTCCGTCGGCGATGCCGCAGTTGTATGCCGAGTCAGACTTCTCGCTCGTGTCGTTGAAGGACCTGGAGGTGTTCCGGGCAACGATCCCATCCAAGTTCCAAGCCTCGTTGTTCCATGGGATCCCCGTCATTGCAGCTGTGGCAGGGGACCTGTCCCAGGTCGTTGCAGAATACAGGGTGGGTCTTCTAGCTGAGCCTTCGTCCGTGGATTCGCTCGCCGCAGCATTTCGGAAGGCTGCATCGCTGTCTGTGGACGAACGCCGCTCAATGAGGGAGAGGTGCTCAGTGGTGTATCGAAAGAATTTCTCTCAGGAGAGTGGACTCGGTGGCATTGAAGACGTTTTGATTGCAAGTGCCGTAGAACGAAATCGTACGGGAAGGTAAATCCAGCTGCCATGGTGGGCAACAACTCAAACGGTCGTCCCAAAAAGGTGGTCGTACTAATCGGTTATTTCGACACTTTCAGCGGATACCAGGAGATCGGACTGGCGCGGTCTCTAGCGCAAGACTACGAAGTTCATGTGATCACCAGCGATCAGGTGAATCCAATCTTCACTGACGAGCACCTCGGGCGAATCGGCCAACCACGGCGTTATACGGAGCTCACCGGGAAGTACTGCGACGCGAATATCATCCGTCTCCCGTCGCGGCATGTGCGCGCCATGGCCTTCAACCGAAGGGTGGGTTCGACGCTTGCCGCCCTGGACCCGGACATTGTAATCCAGATGATGCCCGGCCAGATCATGCCGAGTCTGGCAACGCGGGCGAGTGGGGGGAAGCCTCGGGCCGTGATCTTCGGTGATAATCGCGCGATGTGGGCTTACCTGTCGCCGTTTCAGCAAAAGGTGAAAGAGGTTGTATTCACGCTGACCAAGGGCCTGGTCTACTGGTTAACCGTCCGTAAAGCAGCAGTGGTTCTGTGCTATACCCAAGATACGCGCAATCGGCTTAGAAAGTTCTTTTCGGGTGTGCCGTCTCACCTACTTCCGTTGGCGTTCGATGACGAGATTTTTCGATATGACCAACGATTGCGGGACGAGGTCCGTGCTGAATTTGGGTTTACGGAGTCTACCAGGGTTTTCCTCTTGGTGGGGAAGTATAAACGCGAGAAGCGCTTCGAAGAGTTCATTGAGGCTTTTGGTGAACTTCGTCGTGGCGGCTCGGATTCGCGACTCCTAGTAGTGGGCCCATCTCTTGAGCAGTTGCGGGGGGTGCTAGATTCGAGCAGTCTAACTGGTGGCGCCGTAATAGTTGCTCCTTTTGCGGATCATGCGCGATTGAACGCGCTGATGAATGCCGCGGACGTGGGAATCTGGCCCGCGATGCCCGCAATCACCATCCAGCAGGCGATGGGTAGCGGCCTCTTTGTGGTAATCAACGACGACGACCTCGTAGGGCACCTCGTGCAGGACGACAGGGTTGGCATGAAGATCCTAGGACTGGCAGATCAGTCCCCAGAGCAGATGGCTCAGGCCTTGGATAGTGCTGTCAGACGCCTTGCAGTCTCTTCGCGGCAGGAGCGTGCCAGCATCAACCACTGGTTGAGCATTGACGGGCTCGGCCGCCGAGTGATAGATCTATTAGCCAACCCCGGAGAGACACGAGAAAGCTGACCGGTGGCTCTCTACCTCTAGGTGTGGTTGGTCATGACGTTGTCGACGCCGGTGTGGAGGCGTGAGGCCGGGGGCTGATCGCCGCAGGCGGTGTGGGGCCGTTGGTAGTTGTAGTGGTGGTTCCAGACTCTGATCGCTTCGCGGCGCTGGTTCTCGGATTCGTAGCGGCGGGCGTAGAGGCACTCGTGGCTCATCAGCCGTTGGTAGCGCTCGATCTTCCCGTTGTGCCGGGGCGCGTAGGCCCGGGTGCGCTGGTGCCGGCCGAGAACGCGCTGGTCGAACGATTAAACGCCTTCGCGGTGTAGTTCGCGCCGTTGTCCGTGACCAGGCGCGTGATGCTGGTGATGCCGTGAGCTGCGAAGAACACTCGGGCGCGGTGGAAGAACCCGATGGTCGTGGCGGCTTTCTCGTCCTGGAGAGCCTCGGTATAGGCCAGGCGGGAGAACCCGTCCTGCATGGAGTGGAGGTAGGTGTAGCCGGCCTTCTGCTTGTGGGCACGCCTGCTGGCCAGGGCCTTCTCGCTGCCGTGACCATGGGCCCACCAGCCGCCGCCCTCGGGGATCTTCCCGACCTTCTTCACGTCCATGTGGACCATGTGGCCCGGATAGCGGGCCATGATCTTCCCGGGCTTGCGGAGGTCCTCCCCGTCGGGAGTGATGTCCCGGATGCGATTCAGCCCGAGCCGGTCCAGCCAGCGCGTCACCGTTCGCACACAGCACCGGACACCGTGCCCCTGGCCGAGTTCGCGGGCGATCCTGTGCGCGAACCACTTATTGGTCCGTCGCCAGTGCTCGATCAACTCCACCACCCACGCAGGCAGCCGGGAGGGGCGGTTGGCCGGAGCACTGGACCGGTCCACGAGGCCGGCGCTGCCGCGGTCACGGTAGCGGGCTACCCACTGATGACGCTCGTTGAAATTCCCCAGTT
>NZ_JALXKT010000089.1:0-9891 GCF_025144775.1 Brachybacterium sp. p3-SID957
ACAGTCTTCTGATCAAGCCATCGGAGTGGGCCGGGCGAGCGCCGGCCACCCCACGCCGGAGCCGGACATGTCCATCGAAACGCACCCGATGGGGGCGAATAGTTGTAAGAGCCACGGCCTCGGCGCGGAAGCAGCACGACGCTCACCCTGCCAGCCAGTTCCAGACCAGCCGCCCCAAGACTCACAGTAGTTGTAGTGGTGGTTCCAGACGCTGATCGCTTCGCGGCGCTGGTTCTCGGATTCGTAGCGGCGGGCGTAGAGGCACTCGTCGCTCATCAGCCGCTGGTAGCGCTCGATCTTCCCGTTGTGCCGGGGCGTGTAGGCCCGGGTGCGCTGGTGCCGGGAGATGAACGCGCTGGTCGAACGGTTAAACGGCACCGGCGCGGGATGGAGGTCCCGGTCGTAGAGGGTGTCGGGGCCGGCATCGCGGATGGGCTGCCCGTCCTCGCTGATCCGTCGCGGACTGGATGCTGCGGGCCACAGGACGGCATGCAGAGAGATGATTGACACGACTCCCCCTCTTCCGATGGTGCGAACCTCTCGGACCTGCGACGTCACAGTCGATGTCCGCTTTGCCCGCCTGGTGCCGGTTCGTACCATCCGTCAGGTTCTGATCCTTGTGAAGCCGGTCCACAGATTCCCGGCAAGTAGCCGCCGGCTGACCGACGGCCGGAGAGCGGCGACCATGAGCCGGGCGCAAGGGGGCAGCGCTGCGGCCTGCGTAGTCATGCAAGCCGCACCGGCAGTCCGATCAGCGCCCGGACGGCACGAAGCGCCGTCTCCAGCGACAGGAGACGGCGCTTCAGGGAAGGAGCGCCAGCGGTCGGCGAACGACGGGCGCTTCGCCGTGCCGGCGGTTCAGAAGTTGATGGTGATGGAGCCCGGGCGACGGGTGCCCGCCTCCGCCGCGCCGTTGGCGGCCGCGGAGACAGTGCTGTTGTTCAACCGGGGGCTGCGATAGCTGCCTCCTGATCCACCGGCGCCGCCGAAGGAGATCGATGCGGTCCCTGTGGAAGCGTTGTCCCGCACTCGCAGGGTCGTGCAGCTTCCGCTCCCGCCGCCTCCGTAGCCGCCTCCGCCTCCGGCGGAGACGTGCGACGTGGTGGCTGAAGCCGTCTGGACACCGTTCGCACCGTTCCCCGTGACGCCCGCCGTACCGGCTGCACCCGCCGTGCGCACGGCGCTGAGCTGCGTCTGGGAAGGGCCGACGGACGTGGTCCCGGCGGGTCCGCCTGTGCCGGCGGGCCCGCCGGATCCGCCGGGTCCGCCGCGTCCCCCGTTGGTCGTGGCCGTGGTGCTCGACACGTTCGGGTGCGACGTCGCCGATCCTCCGCCATTCGCTCCGGCCGAACCGCCGACCGCCACGGCACCGCTGAACTGCGGGTACCCGGACGAGGTCAGCACCGAGCCCCCACCGCCACCGCCGCCCCCTGCCACGACCAGCACCTCCGTGCCGATCACGATGGCCGAGGACCCACCCCCTGATCCACTCACGTTGTTGTTGGTCGCCTCCCCGGCGGACTCCGCACTGAAGATCACGTCGCCGCCCTTGCCATATCCTCCACCGCCGGTTGCGTTCGGGGGCACGCGAACGCCCGTGGTCGTCGGTCGCACCCCTCCTGCGCCGACCGTCCAGGACAGGACCTCGCCCGGCGTCACCGCCAGGTCACCGGTGATACGGGTCCCGGCGCCTCCAGTACTGCCGTTGGCGGCGCCTCCACCCCCGCCGCCGACCACGGTCACACAGATCCGCGTCACCCCGGCGGGGACCCTCCAGGTCCCGGTGGTCGGATCCGACCCGGAGCGGGGGCTCGTGGCCGTGAACGTCCGCGACGGGCATTGGAAGGGCGAGGCGGCGACAGCGGGGGCGGAGACTGCCACGGCTGCGGCCGGCACCGCCCATGCCGCCGTGCGGGCCAGTCTCCGTCGGGAAATGGGCTGGTGTGGTGTGGTCATCGATGCCTGGTGCCTTTCTGGCTGCGAGTTCCGAGGCTCACGGGCTCGGTGGTCTTGATCAAGTATAGGCGCCGTCGAGTCCGGCCAGGAGGCCCCGATCGCAGGCTCCGCCCCTATCCAGCCGCAAGAGGACCGCAGGTGACAGGGTCAAGCCTCCGTCGAGGTCACGCGCACGCTGTCGTGCTTGGCGGAGATGACGCCGGGGGCGTACTCCCGCCAGTCCTCGTCGATTTCGAGGCCGAGCGCACGGGCGAGGTAGTAGCGGGGGACGTCGGCCCCGGCGAGGTGCACGAAGGGGTAGCCGCCGCCGAAGCGGGGGTTGATGTCGATGACGGAGGGCTCGCCGCCCTCGGCGAGGAACATGTCCGTGTCGATGAGTCCGGTGAGCTGCGCGCGGGCGATCTTCTCGGCGTTGGCGACGAAGGGTGCGGGATCCACGGAGGCGGCCTTGTCGGTCTCGCCGGCGCGCATGCGCACCTTGCGGCGGGCGAGCACGGCCCGCAGCTCGCCGGGCTCGCGCAGATCACCCACGATGTCCACGCCGTGCTCGAGCCCGGGCAGACAGGGCTGGACCACGACATCCTGGCCGCTGGGGGCTGAGCCGTCGGCCGGGGCGGGGGCGGAGTCGATCGCTGCGTCGATCGCGGCGCGGACCCCGTCGGCCGGGACCAGCGCGAGCCCGGAGGAGCCGCTGCCGAGGCGGTGCTTGACCACGAGGCTCTCGGAGGCGGCGGGGATCTCGGCGATGCCGGCCTCGTCGTCGCCGGTGACGGTGCGCGGGGTGGGCATCCCGATGCCCTCGAGCAGCTGGGCCATGCGGAGCTTGTCGGCGCAGCCGAGCTGCCAGGCGCGGTCGACGCCGGGCACGAGGATGCCGCGCTCGCGCATCCGATCGGCGAGGTCGGTGGCGACATGGAGGTGCATGAGCTCGTAGTCGTTCGACAAGGTCGACGAAGAAGCCATTCCACGCAGCTCCGGTCTCGCTGGTCGCGACCCGCATGCCGAGCACTTCGCGGTGCCCGTCGCCATTGGCGCCGGTGGCTAGGAGGACGACAGCGTTGATCACGCGGCCACCTTCACGGGCCTTCATGGTCAGCACGTCGGCGGAGACGAAGGTGCAGGGCCCGGCCTCGTCCAGCGGCCGGTGGTGGAACTGCTCGACGTGCTCGTCCAGATCTGCTGCCATCCTGCTGACCTGCGACATCGAGAGACTGTTGATGCCCAGGGGTTAGACGAGCTCGTCCATGCGACGCGTGGAGACACCTGCGAGATAGCAGTCCGCGACGACCGTGATCAGGGCACGCGCTGCACGACCTGCAGTTCACCGCCCGCACCGCGCTCGGCGGTACGAGCGCGCCGAGTGCGGTGCTACTGGGGGCCGACGGCCAGCTCGCCGGCGGCCCCGTCAACGACGGCAGAGCGGTGATCGAGTTCGTGCAGGAGATCTGCGAGCAGCCGGCGGAGGCGGGCGCCGGAAACGCGCGGGAAACGCCACCCCACGCGTAACCCCCGAAATCGAGGGTCACGCCGGGGGAGTCAACGCGGCGTGTTCTTACCGACGGAGCCGCGAGCAACCTAGAGATTCAGCAGACCCGACGGGGAACCACCGTCCAGCAGGGCGACGTGCAGAGCGGCGATGTCGAATCTACCGCGCTCGATCGCGGTGTACTCCGCTGGCGGCACGAAGCTCGACTCGGCGGCTTCGTTCTGTGCATTCACCGTCAACGCGAGTACACCGCCGTCACCGAAAGCACTGAAGAGCACGTCGAGGAGCTGGTTCACCTCGTCGAGAGCCGTGTCGAGAACACCGTCACGACTGAATGCTAGGTCCACCGCACCCTCGACGACGCCGACGATTCCACCGACGAGAGTCGAGAGGACATCGTTTGCCGGCGTCACCGGCTGCCAGCCCAGCCGGAAGACCTCGATCGCCACGGCAGATCCGTCCACCACTTCGGCGAGCGTTCCCTGAATAGTCACCCCCAGGAGCGCCACGCGGATGGTGAATCGGCCCGGGTTCTCTGCCGCTACTTTGCGGGTTCGGGCCCTGGGGTGAGGGCCTCGTAGTGGAGCACTTCGGACTCTACTCGCGGATTTTGTCCTCTACCAGGGCGTCTGCGACGGTGCGCTCAGCGATGCGGGCCGGGCGCTTCCAGGCCCGGTAGGTCCGTGCAGCGATCGCAAGGCCCTGCTGGCTCAGGACGCGAAGGATCGGCTCGACTGCGTAGCCCTCGGCTCTCATCTCGTCGATGAACGCGCAGATCAACGGTTGCGGGGATCGAGCTCCCCCGCAAAGAAAATCGAAGCCCGACGAAGGATCTCATTGTCCTCGGGAAGCCGCTTGTTCTCGGCCTTCAGGCGCTTGACCTCGGCAGACTCCTCGGTCGTGATGCCGGGGCGGGTCCCGTCATCGACCTCGGCCTGCGCGAGCCAGCGCCGTGCTGACTCCCGCGAGACGCCTTCTTGCCGAGCGACCGCAGTGACTGCGGCGGTCAGAGTGGGGTACTCCTGCTGGTGTTCCCTGACAAGCCGCACACACCTCACGCGCAGCTGGGAATCGATCTTCCACGGCTGCCTGTCCATCCTTCCCGACTCAAACAGCAGCGGCATCAAACCTGGGCCGATTCAAGTAGGTGGTGGTATATGCGGTGTAACCGTTGATGGGGCGCGCGGTGCTGTACGGCGCCGGGATCGTCCACGTCTGGTCAGTTCCGACCTGCCCCCACTTGAGGCCCGCATATGCCGCAGCGGGGAGGTAGAGCGTGGAGCGTGCCGCGGTGGGATTCGGGGGTGGCCGGGACATTCTCCATCCAGATGCCCGCCGTCGGGTAAGCAGCGCTGCCGTTGATGGTGATGGTCTGCGTACGACCCGAGGGGCCACTGCCCGTGATGGACGACACGGCGAGGATGCCTCCCAAGAGAGGCGTTGGCGAGGCAGCGACCGCGGGCGCTGCAACAGCCACAGCGGCCGCAGGGGCAACCCAGGCCGCGCCCCGCAGCAGGTGCCGACGGATGGGATGGGATCGGAGCCGGTCATTGGCGCCCTCCTGGTGTTGATGGCTCCTCACGGGCACGGCGTGCGGACTCGACCCACACCTGAAGCGTCCTGGGTTTCGTTCCGTGGTTAGACGGTCGCGGGCGCGGTCGTCGTGGGGTGAGTGTAGGACGCTTCGACGCTTGCTGGGGTGCGGCAGTCGAGAGCTTCGTGGAGCCGGGCCGTGTTCCACCAGTGGACCCATCCCATCGTGGCAAGCTCGACCTCGCTGACCGACTCCCAGATCCGCTTGGAGTAGATCAGCTCCGCCTTGTAGAGGCCGTTCACCGTCTCTGCCAGAGCATTATCGTAGCTATCGCCGACGGTGCCGACAGACGCTTTCACACCTGCGGTGAGAAGAGCGTCTGAGTAGGCGAGAGAGACGTATTGACTGCCCCGGTCGGAGTGGTGAATCAATCCGCTCTCATTCCGGCTCACCCCGGTGGCGAGGAGCGCGTGTTCCAGTGCGAGCAATGGCAGCTGCTCCGTGTGGAGGGTGGGCGCGACCGCCCAACCGACGATTCTCCGACTGAAGACATCGGTGATGAACGCGACGTAGCAGAATCCGGTGAGTATCCGGACATAGGTAATATCGGCAACCCAGAGCTGCTGCGGCCGGTCCGCAACGAACCTCCGTTCCACGAGGTCGGGACGCTGATCGTCTCCGGCTTCGGGGTGGGTGGTGACGGGCTTGCGGCCTCGGCGAACGCCCTGGAGGCCTGCGATCTTCATCAGCCTCGCGACCTGGTCTCGGCCGACGTCCCATCCCGCGTGCTGCATGGCGTGCCACGTCTTCCGGACCCCGTAGACGCTGTAGTTTTCCTGGTGAATCCGCTGCACCTCCTCTATGAGGATCTCGTCCCGAACGCTGCGCGCGGAAGCATTCCTGTTCTTGGAGGCGCGGTATCTGCGGGAGGTGATGAACCCACGTTCTGTCGCACCGAGGATGCGGCAGATGGCCTCGACCCCGAACTGATCGCGATGCATGTCGATGAACGCGATCACTTCGTCGTGGGGCGGTCGAGTTCCGCTGCGAAAAACGCCGAGGCGGCTTTCAGGATCTCGTTCGCGCGTCTCGCCTCGGCGAGTTCTCGCCGGAGCCGGCGGTTCTCCTCCTCGAGTGGCTCTCCCGGGCCGGCTGGTTCGGTGGGGCCGCAACGGTTGCACCAGATCCGCAGCGTCTCCTCGCCGACACCGAGCTGCGGGGCGACCGCACGGATCGATGCTGCACGGGGACCGCCCTCGCGGGCCTGACGGTCGTAGACCATACGCACGGCGCGGTCACGCAGCTCTGGACTGAACTTCTTGGGCATGCTCCGATTCTCCTTGCTGAGACTCGGAACGGAACCCAGGGCGCTTCACACCCGGCTCGGAAATGGGACGTACTAAACGGTAGCGAAGGTACGATTCAACCTAAACCGGCGCAACGGTCACGCGGCCTTGTTCAGTCGTTGTGTCACACCGCACGGCGCGCTGCGTCCGGGTTAGATCGATTTTTCGCGTTCCCGTAGTGAGTCAACGGAACAACTGTCCGAGCAGAGCCCGCTTCGCCCCGCGGTACGGCGGGGTGACCAGCCGGAGCGTGTCGGGTCGCAGCGGCTTCTTCACGACGGGCTTGGCATGGGTGAACACCTCGAGGCTCGCGCGGCCGTGGTACTTCCCCATCCCGGACTCCCCCACCCCGCCGAAGGGCATCGTCTGGGAGCCGAGGTGGGCGAGGGTGTGGCTGAGAGCGAGGGAACCGGAAGAGGTCTCGGCGATGAATCGCTCCTCGATCTCGGATCGGGGGCTGAACACGTAGGCGGTCAGCGGCTTCTCGCCCCTATTGATGCGGGCGATCGCTTCGTCGGGACCAGAGACTTCGAGCAGCGGGAGCACGGGACCGAAGATCTCCTCCCCCATCACCGGGTCGTCCCAGTCCACGCCGGTCATGATCGTGGGCGGGAGGTACCGGGCCTCGCGGTCGGCCCCGGTGGTGCCGCCGAGCACGGCCTTGTCGTCGTCGATCAGGGCGAGCACGCGGTCGAAGTGCTTCTGGTTCACCATCCGACCGTAGTCGCGGGAGCGACGCGGGTCCCTGCCGTACAGCGCGATCGTCGCCTGGCGCAGGTGGGGCACGAGGCGATCGATCATGGCCTGGGTGGCCATGAGGTAGTCCGGGGCGACGCAGGTCTGCCCGGCATTGGTGAACTTCCCCCACACGATGCGGCGGGCGGTGGTGGCGAGGTCGGTACCCGCATCGACGAACACCGGCGACTTCCCGCCGAGCTCGAGCACGGTGGGGGTGAGGTGCTCGGCGGCGGCGCGGGCGACGATCCGCCCCACAGCGCCGTTTCCGGTGTAGAAGATCAGGTCGAAGCGCTGCTCGAGCAGGAGCGTGGTCTCCTCGACGGCGCCTTCGACGACTCTCACCCAGGCCGGGTCGAGGTGGGAGCGGATCAGGTGCGTGAGGGCGGCGGAGGTAGCCGGGGCGACCTCGCTGGGCTTGAGGATCGCGGTGTTCCCGCCGGCGATCGCGCCGATCAGCGGGGCAAGTGCAAGGTTCACAGGGTAGTTCCACGGGGAGATGATCAGCGTGGTCCCGAGAGGCTCACGGCGGATCTGTCCGCTGGAGGGCGCGAGCAGCAGGCCGGGGCCGAAGCGCTCCGGTCGCAGCCACACACGGAGGTTCTTGCGCACATGCGCGATCTCCTGGGTGACAACACCGAGCTCGGTGATCAGCGACTCGGTGCGGGACTTGCCGAGGTCCAGCTCGAGGGCCTCCAGCAGGCGGGGACGCTCGGCGCGGAGGCCGCGGGCGAGGGCGTCAAGCTGCGCGATCCGCGCCTCGAGCGACCGGGTAGTGCCGGCGTCGAAGGAGTCCCGCAGCGCGGCGACGTCGGCGAGGATCTCGCCTCGTCGGACGGCGTCGAGGGCGGAGGGAGCGGCCTGGTGCGCATCGGTGGACATGGCTCCAGGGTACGAGCCGGGATCGCGACCCCATAACCTTCGTCTCCAGATGATGACCGGACGGTTTTTTCCCTAAATTGGAGTCAGTCGTCATTTTTCTCGGAACCGAAGATCGGAGCATCCCGTGCAGGGCACCTCGTTCCCCCGTCGATCACTCGCCAAGGGCGCCCTTTGGTCCCTGCCCGTGATCGCCGTGAGCTCGGCGGCGCCCGCTGTGGCGGCGAGCGCGACGCCGGTCACGATGCTGTGGAGCGGCTTCGGCGCGCCCAACCGCACCTTGGCCAATCAACCGACCCAGACGGTCGACGGCGTCAAGGTCACGGCGAGCCTTGCCCGCCCGTCTGGGGTCAACCCCAGCGGCAACTGGACTCCGACCGGCGAGGGTCGACTGAAGCTGGTCAGCAAGCAGCTCACCACCGGCGATGCGGCGCAGACTGTCACTCTCGACTTCTCCGCCCCCGTCTCACACGTCTCGCTCACCATTGACGGGATCGATCAGAGCAACGGGTTCGGGGTCCACCATCTTGAAGAGGTCTACGTTCCCTCCAACAGCACAGCGTTCACAGCATTCTCTGCCGGAACGAAGGTCACCGGGAGCGGCACACCGAGCAAACCCTTCCGCGCGAAGGACGACGTCAACGGAGACTTCACCGGTCCCGAATATTCCGTCACGCTCACCTGGGAGGAGCCGATCAGTTCTCTCCAGATCGGCTATCGCCAGGGTGTCCAGGCAACCCTCCCCTCCTCCCCGGAGATCACGATCTCCCCGGTCACCTTCACTCCCACCGTCACCGCCTGAAACTTCCCAGCTGGCCTCGAATGTCGCGTGTCGGACTGCGGCAGCGCCCTACGTCCCGGCCAGCCGTCACCCGTCGCCGAGCAGAGCGAGGACGAGGACCGGTCGCTCGGCCGAGATCCAGGCGCTCTGCTCCCTCATCGTCCCCGGCCGCGGACGGCGTCGGATGCGCCGTGGGCGAACGGCTAGTCCGTCCCCGTTCCGACGGGCGTCGATGCCGGACAATGGAGGCGACGCCGTCCCGAAGGCCGGGCCGATGCGAGGAGGCTCCCGAATGGCTGTGCTGCTGTCGGCACCGATCCTGCTGTCGATCACCCTGCTGATCTCCGGGCTCGCGAAGCTCGGTGCGCGCGAAGGGACCCAGGATGCGATGCGCTCGCTGCGCCTCCCGCTGCCGGCGATGCACGCCTCGGTCGCCTCGGTGCTTCCGATGATGGAGATCGTGCTCGCGCTGGCGCTGTGGATCCCGGTGCCCCCGCTGCAGATGCTGATCGCGGGTGTCGTGACGTTGCTGATGTTCGCCTATCTGGTGATCATCGCGCGGGCGCTGACCTTCGAGGAGCAGGTGCAGTGCTCCTGCTTCGGCACCCTTGCCTCCCCCACCGTCTCCCGCACCACGCTGGTGCGGAACGTGATCCTCAGCGTGCTGGGCGTGCTGGCGATGGTCGCGGCCGCAACCGGTGCGATGACCACTCTCCTGGTGCAGGACCCGATGGAATTGATCGGGCTCGGGATGGCGCTGCTGATCGCGATCGTGCTTACCGCGGCCACGATCGGGGGACGCGTCGCCGCGCCCGATGCTGACGCCCCAGCCGCTTCCGCCTCTGCGGAGCCGGTTCTAGAAGAGGACGAGCTGCTGGACTACGAGCGTTCCCCGATCCCGGCGGCGGTGCTGCAGCAGCCCGACGGCCGCCTGACCACCCTCACCCAGCTCACCGCGCAGCGCGCGGCTCTGCTGGTGTTCGTCACCGAGGGCTGCGGGCCGTGCGAGCGAGTGCTGGACCACGCTGAGGAGTGGATCGCCGAGCTGGAACAGACGCTCCAGGTGCGGTTCGTTTTCTCCCGCCCGCTGAGCCAGCTGCGGAAGCAGACCACGGACCGGGTCACCGACCACGCGCTGCACGACCTGCAGTTCACCGCCCGCACCGCGCTCGGC